>NZ_JAUBTT010000088.1:0-36544 GCF_036705125.1 Microcoleus sp. B7-D4 | reverse complement strand
GAAAGAGGAAGAAGGAAGGAGCCAGAAGAAGGAAGGAGCCAGAAGAAGTATTTTTACAAATATGAGATGCTCCCTATTTGCTCTAAGGTTGACTGAAGTTGTGCTTAAATTCTGAAATAGAAATAAATTTGCCTTGGGTTTTCAGCTTTGTGAGGTATTTTTCTAGTTTGTCAACCATTTTGCTGCCTGAGTCTTTTTTGACGTAACCGGGTAATTTAAACTGGGAAATATCTGTGAATTCCCAGGGGTGAAAGTAGATGTTCAGATAAGAGTCGGTTTCTAGGGTTAGTTGGGTTGCTAATTCTATCATTGAGAGGGGGAAGTTTTTAAAGCTCAACCAAAATAAAGGAAATCTGATCAGAGGAGTGACTGAAATGGGAAGGTTGAGCAGTTTATTCGTATAATATGCAGTTCGGGGTTTAGATAGGTTGTTGTATCTGCCGGGGATGTAAGTTGGATTCATTGATGAGTTGTATTCGTAGCCTGCCTTTTCTATGTCTGCGTCGTCAACGGGCTGAAGTCTTGCCATCCTGAATCCAGTGATTTGAGTATTAGTTATTTGTTCTAAGGTTTGTTTAGATTTCTGTAAATCTTCTAGGCAAAATTGAGAGTGGTAAAAGCCGTGGGATGCGATTTCATGGTGTTGTGAAATTTCTCTGATTGTATCTGGGTTGTGGAGTGCAAAGTTAGCTGTGACAAAAAATGTGGCTGTAATATCTAATTTTTCTAGAAGTGCAATAATCTTTGACAATCCTCGATTAGAAATTTCAAACTTAATCTCGGATTCCAGGGGTTGACCGTATTCTTCGGGGATGTCAAATTCTTCTATGTCAAAGCTCAACAAAATTGATTTATTCATAGTAGCCTGCGCGGTCGTTGGCTCTAATTTTAAATAAGCAGAGGAGCATTTTTAGGGAATCTTTAAATATATTGACTTGAGATTTTTTGTAGATGTGGTGCTGGGAAACTTTGGCGGGAATTTCACCAATGGTATATCCTCTTTTTTTTGCTAAAAAAAGCAGCTCCGCATCAAATGAAAAGCCAGTAATTGTTTGGTTATTAAATATTTCTTGAGCTGGTATTTTGTTGAATCCTTTGAGTCCGGCTTGCATATCTCTATATGGGAGATTCAGAATTTTTCTAGAAATCCAGTTAAATATTTTGCCGGATATTTTTCGGAGTAAGGTAAGATTTCGGAAGTTTTCTCTATCGAGGTTTCTGCAACCAATTACGACATCAAATTCGTCTAATTTTTTGACTAAGGGTTCGAGGTGTTCGAGGGAGTATGCTAAGTCGCCATCCATGAAGCAAATGCAGTCGGCGTTTACAGATTCGCTGCCTTTTTTGACGGCATATCCTTTGCCTTGACGGTTGCTGTAAGAAATTAGTTTGATGTGATGTGTGGGGAAAGTTTTGAGTTTGTTGTCGAGAATTGGCAGTGTATTGTCGGTCGAGCCGTCATTAACAATAATAAAATTGTAACCATGATTTTTTTGAGAAAATTCTAAAATTATGTCAAAGGTTTGGGCTATGCAATTTGCTTCGTTGTAAACAGGCAGAATTACCGCTATCTTCATCATGGTTGTTGCACCGGGCTTTCGGTAAAATATGCTACCACCTCGGGACGTAAATCACAAGTAAAAAAATTACCGATAAAATTTTACAGGAAAATTTACAGATAAAATTTACAGATAAAATTTCTGGCGGGGAGAGGTATTGTTAACTGCGGAGGAGAAAATTGACTTCAACTTCGCCTTGAAAGTGCAAAGACGAAGTTGGACTTTTTGGAACCTTTGAACAGCAGGCAGTTTCGGGGTTGGAGGGTGCTGTCGGAATTGCTGCGATCGCCCCGCCCATACTGGCTAATCTATCTCAAATGATGATTTTTGAGCAAGCGGACGATCGCCACTCCTCTAGCACCATTTGTCAAGTGTGAACGGGGGTTGCCGGATAAGTGCGATCGAGACAAATTGTATCATGCTGGAGTTGATCCAGCTTATCTTTACGGAAAACGCGGGTGATCGACAATCTAGATGCTCCCAGCAGCCAGAAAAACCCTCTTACTCCCACCCGAACCTTTTACCTCATGAGGTTGTAATTGTCAATGGTAAATTATTTAGTTAACAAATTGCCGGAGTATTTTCAACAGGGTATTACGCTCCAAAAAAAACGCATTATTAGTTTTTTACTAGCATTTCTCCTAACTTTCATCACTTATCAAGTAATCTTAGAAATCATCACAGTACAAATTCCGATTTTCGGCTTTCACGATATTGTTGACCTTCAGAATCCCCAGGAAATACCGCCGCAGCGGCGAGAATTTCCCGGCGACTACAGTCAGCAAAATTTGGAACATTTTTTAGATTATTTAGTTAGCCATAACTATTGGTTTTTGTCATCCCAACAGCTTTACGAGTATTTCATAGAAAATCCCAAAAAGCCGGTGCCGAGTGAATATCGCGATCGCCCAAAAGTCATGATTACTTTTGACGACGGAAATAAAAGCATTTCTACGCACTTACTACCGATTTTAGAAACACTCGAAAATAAATACGGCAAAAAAACCAAAGTAGTTGTATTTATCAACTCCGGCTTCTTCGGTCATCATGACTCGCTCATAAAAAAAGTAACTTGTCAAGACTTGAGAGACGGAATGCAAAAAGGTTTTTATGATATTCAATCCCACGGACTGAATCACCAAAAGTTAACAAAAATGTCTCTGACCGCATTAGACCGAGAATTATCTGAAGATCAAATTAGATTGAGGAAATGCACCCAAGATTTAGACCCAAATCGAACAGTCGCCTCACACATAGCCTACCCGTTTGGCGCTGTCAACAAACAAGTTGACAAATACGTTGCCAAATATTTCTCATCAGGATACTTGTACGACACTTCAAAATTAAAACTGTGGTTTTTTCCACCCAATAAATACCGAATTTCGAGGTTAACAGTCAATAAAAAATACTCCGCAAAAAGACTCAGCAACCTAGCTTCAGGAAGCTGGCTGCACAAATTAATTGGCAAATAAGCCGGAGAGATTCTATTATTTTAGAACAAAAAAGATGTGTAGTAATATCCTGTCCCGTAAATTAACCGTTATTCCCCTCCGGGTTAGGTTCACCATTATCTATCAAAAATCGCAACAACTCCAGTAAACCCGCCCCGGCCGATATCTTGCGGTCAACCCACCGTACTTGATATAAATTAGAATCCCCAACATCAGAGGTAAAAGACATGGTGAAACAAGAAAATAGTTTAGCAGTTGCTGCCGTTTCCCAACGCGCAGACGCGCTGGATGCCCTGCGCGGACTAGCAGTTTTAGCGATGGTTTTATCCGGTACAATAGCCCGGAAAACATTGCCGGCGTGGATGTATCACGCCCAACTGCCACCGCCGGATCACATTTTTAATAACAAACTGCCGGGATTAACCTGGGTTGATTTGGTTTTCCCCTTCTTTTTGTTTGCAATGGGGGCTGCGATACCGCTAGCTTTGTCACGCCGCATCGCCAAGGGATGGGATACAAAAAAAGTGATTTTATCTATTTTGCAAAGAGGCTTTTTGTTAGCGTCATTTGCGATATTTCTCCAGCACATTCGCCCGACTATAATTAACCCAGACGCCTCCATCCCGCAGAAGTGGTGGATGGCATTGTTTGGATTTTTAATATTATTTTTAATGTATGTTCGCTGGCCGTCCAGGTGGTCTGTGTGGCGGCGGAGATCCTTAACCCTTGCTGCTTGGAGTGCCGGGATTGGCTTCGTATCTCAGATCAAATATCCCAACGGTGTAGGATTTTTAGTTAGCCGTAGCGATATTATCTTGATGGTACTAGCAAATATGGCCGTTTTCGGCTCGCTAATTTGGTTTTTTACTCGTTCAAATATGTGGTTGCGAGTGGGATTTTTGGGTTTGCTGTTGGCGGCGCGACTGTCTTCTCAGACTGACGGTTGGATTAATTTAGTTTGGCGGTACTCTCCTGCACCTTGGCTGTTTCAATTTGATTATTTAAAGTATTTGTTTGTGGTGATTCCCGGTACGATTGTGGGGGATTTGCTGGGTCGGTGGATAGAGTATTCTTCGCCGGAAGAGGCGAGTTATGCTAGCTGGAAGAGTTGGCGCTATTTCAGCATTATGGTTTTGATGTTTACTGTCAATTTAGTATTGTTAATTGGACTGCAAGCTAGATGGGTATGGCAGACTGCATTAGTGACGGTGGTGCTGTGTTTCTGCGCTTTGGTTTTGTTGAGAAAGCCAGGGAATGTCACAGAAAATTTATTAAACCGCCTTTACAAATGGGGGTTTTATTGGGTGGTTTTGGGTTTGCTGTTTGAGCCTTATGAAGGCGGCATCAAGAAAGATTCAGCGACGATGAGTTACTTGTTTTTAACCGCTGGAATGGCTACTTTGCTGTTGATTGGGTTGATTATAATTATCGATGTGTTTCACAGAAAATGGTTTTTGCAGTTGTTTATTGATAACGGGGTGAATCCGATGATTGGCTATGCAGGATTTGCGAATATTATCTGGCCTATTCTGGTTTTAAGTAAATTGGAACCGGTGATTATTGAGATGACTTCAACCAATCCGTTTATGGGGTTTTTGAGGGGGTTGGGATATACGATTATTCTGGCGTTAATTGTCGTAGTGTGTACGAGGTTTAAACTGTTCTTGAGGACATAAATTTTGAGGTTTGTAGTAATAAGTTTAGTTTTTATTGATTCAAACTAAGGGAGAGGACTTCCGTCCTCTCTACGAAAATATTAAGATTGGAGCGACTTCAAAATACCGCTTTCCAACTGATAAATTGCTGCCATGATTCCGCTTTCAGGATTTGTGAGCAGGGACTTTTTGACATCTTTCAAGTATTCTACAATGTGTTCCCGCAAAATCGGTCTTTCTACTTTGACTGTGTGATTATAATCCCACAAATCCCAGATGATAATCCCGATGCCGACAATCGGGTCTATTAAACTTACTCCCAACTGACTAGCGACTGTACCGCCTGTTTTTGTGGCTACCTTGGCGGCCGCTTTGCTGGCAACTTTTGCCGTAACTTTACTACCAACTTTAGCTGCTACTCCCAAAATTAAGGGTTTAGCCACTAAGTAACCGCTACCGCCAACTAATACTTTTAATGATAAATTCGAGACATTTCCTTTATCGCTAATTGTAGTAGCAATATCGTTCAGATATTTGTCCCACTGTACTTGCGGTATATTATAACTGTTTTGAACTACTTTCACATTCTTGCTAACTTCTGATATATACAAATTAGCAGTATCTTGAGTGATTAATTGAAATCGCAGTTGAGCATTTTTGGGTGCCAGAACGCGGTTAGCAAATTCTCTTTGAAAGTCTTCAGTTAATTTTTCGGAAACAGCTTGAGATGCTGCTGTCATATCAAATCTGTTGAGTACGGCAGATTTCACGAAGTTAAAAGGTACGGTAAACTCCATCTTTTTTTGAGTGAAGTAATCAAAGTACCAATCGAGGAAACTGTTGTCAACCCGCGCGATTACTTCGGTTTCCCATTTGTCCAATTCTTTGGATGCGAAAGTTTCGGCTGTTATATGGGATTTTTGGATGGCGTTTTTAATGTCTTGGTTGACTTTGCTGAAATCGTGTGGCGGGGAGACTACAACTGCTGTGGTTCCGGTATTTGTTAGTGACTGGGAAATTAGAAAGTTACCTAATAGGGGAATGATGACTACTAAAATTACGATCGTCCAAATCATCGGTGTCACAGTTTTGATAAACTGACCGATAACTCTGAGACGTTCTGTTTTCTCTGAATAGCTAATTTCTTCCTTGTCTTGACTCATGGCGGTTTCTCAACTGATGAGAGTTTGGCTAGTTTCGATTATAGGCGATCGTACTTGCGATCGTGTTACGGGCCTGTGGGCTGAGATTCTGGAAAGGTTGGAGAAAAGTGCGCCCTTTCATCCCTGACTGTATAATAGTCATAGCCTGAGTTATAGCTCAGGTACTGACTTCCCCAAAAGTATAAAAAAAGATGGTTCAGAAAATAGCTCTATTTAATCACAAGGGCGGCGTTAGCAAAACAACCACTACATTTAATCTAGGATGGATGTTAGCCACCAAGGGAAAAAAAGTAATCTTAGTGGATGCAGATCCGCAATGCAACCTCACAGGTATGGTTTTGGGGTCTTCAACTAAGGAAGAGCTAGAGGAAGTCTATAAAAAAGAACAGAATATTAAATCAGGCTTAGCACCTGCATTTGAATCAAGACCTAAGCTAATTGAGGCTGTAGATTGTTTACCAGTGGAGGCCTGCGAGGGTCTGTTTTTGTTGCCTGGTCATGTGGGATTTGCTGAATATGAGGTAACATTAGGAATTGCACAAGAGCTAAGTGGTTCAATTCAAGCACTTCAAAACTTACCTGGTTCAATTTCATATCTTTTGCAAAAAACAGCAGATAAATTTGAGGCAGATTATATTTTGATTGATATGAGTCCAAGTTTAAGCTCAATCAATCAGAATCTACTGATGACCAGTGATTTTTTTATACTTCCTACCAGTCCTGACTTTTTTTCAGTAATGGCGATTGATTCTTTGGCAACAATTTTGCCAAAATGGTATGCTTGGGCTCAAAAAGCTTCTGAAATGAGGATTTTGCAAGATGCTGCCTATCCATTTCCAAAAGTTACACCGCGCTTTCTTGGGACTGTAGTTCAAAATTATCGAATAATACGTCAAGAACCCGCTGCTGCTTTTCAGAAGTGGATCAATGCCATTGAAGAAGCTGTTTCTACTAGATTAGTACCATCTTTGCAAATAAATAATATGCTACTAAATAATCAGATGTACAATTCTCAAGGAATTGGCAGTGATTTCTGCCTTGCAAAAATTTCTGACTTTAACAGCCTTATTGCTAAGTCTCAAGAGCATCAAACACCAGTTTTTGCCCTCACCTCTGAGCAAATAGAACAGAGTGGTATAGTTTTAACAGATGCTCTAAAAGCACAAAAACCCTTCAGAGAAGCTTTTTCCAAACTAGCAGACAGAGTTATTGGGTTAACGTGCCATGCAGTCAGCAATTGATCTATTTCGCATCAGTATTACCCGCGTTCGCGATTTAATTGCTGTGCATAATTCTCTAAAAGCTCAAGCTAGTAGTGTTCTCGATCTTTCAGATATGCTCAGAGCTGCACTTGTTCTAGCGGTTAGCGCTTTGGACTATTATATTCACGAAGTTGTTAGGATAGGAATGTTAGAAATTCACCGAGGCCAACGTCCTGAACCTCCAGCATTTTCGCGGTTTCAAATTTCACTGGGTAACGCTCGCGCTGGTATAAACGCAGGACAAAATATTGATTCCTGGCTAGAAGATGAAATTCGGCAACGCCACAGCTACAAAAGTTTTCAACAACCAGAAGCTATAGCTGATGCTATCCGGCTGATTAGCGATAAAAAGTTGTGGGAAGAAGTCTCTACTAACATGGGTAGCCCTGCTAGAAGTATAAAACAACAGCTAAGTCTGATTGTCGATCGCCGAAATAAGATTGCACATGAAGCCGATATAGATCCTACATTATCAATAGGCAATCGCTGGCCTATTGATGAACTATTAGTTAATGAAGCGGTTGATTTTATTGAGCAAGTTGTTGAGAGCATACACAACATTTTGTAACCCGCGACGATTAATTAAAAAAGCGATCGCACTCTTCATCCGCGTTAATCTGCGTTAATCTGCCTGCATCAGCGGTTCATAAAAAAATAAAAGAGCGTGAAGCGAAGCTATCCCGAAGGGAATCGCCCTTTAACCCTCCCTCAAACTCGATCGTCCTTATCTGATTATCTTTTAACCTGCTTTACTTAACACAACCAGAATGTACTGGTCAAGACTAACTCCTTCCCTTTCCGCTTTTTCTGCTAAACTCAAATGTAGAGATTTAGGAATTTGCAACGATAAATTTCCGCTATACTCAATTTCCGTTGTAGGTAAAGGAATCTCATCTTCACACTCATAAGCTGTTTCTATCCATAATTCCCTAGCTTCCTGAATATTCTCCATCGCTTCCGATAAAGTTTCACCCTGAGACATACAGCCAGGAAGGTCTTTGATTATAGCTGTATAACCTTCGGATTCTGGATAAAAACTGATAGGATATTTAAGACTCAAGTAATAGTCTAGAGATTTAAGCTTGACTTTCATCTTCTGATTCATTGCTCCATTCCTCCAGTTTTAATAGCACAACAATTTGCTTGACGTATACTCCTTTTACCTTCTTCCCACCTTTTTTAGAAACTGTAATTTTTAATCCATCAGCATTTCGGAAAGTATGGTGACTTCCTTTCGATCGCTTTTCTTCAAATCCAAAAGCTGTTAGAATATAGCACACATCGTCAAAGCGCACTTCTGGTGGATTTGCTAAAAATTGTTCTACCAGTTTTCCTAACTTGCCCAGGAAGTTTTACAGATGCTTGTACTATTCTAATAAATAAGGGCGGGCATTGCCCACCCTCGCTATGAATCAGGTGTAATTCAAAAATTAAACCTTCGCTTCATTCTTCACCAAATTACCCCAACCCAAATCCTTCAGCGAATTATTCCGGCGCAACGGACGAGTCACCAACTCCAAAATATCCCGCGCATTACCAAAGCCGTGAATCTGAGCAAAAGTAAACTCAACTGACCACTTAGTATTAATTCCCCGCGCTTCCAAAGGATTAGCGTGAGCCATACCAGTAATCACCAAGTCAATATTCTGCTCGTAAATCCGCTGCAACTGATTGTAATTGTCTGGTTTCTCCACAATCCGAGGAGTAGGAACTCCCATCTCGTGACAAGTCTTTTCTAACAAAGCCAACTCGGCCGCCTGATAGCGCTTGTCCATGTAAGGAATGCCGATTTCCGGGCAAGTCATGCCGCAGCGAATCAAGAAACGTGCTAAAGAAATCTCTAGCAAATTGTCGCCCATAAAGAAGACAGATTTGCCGCGAATTATTTGCAGGTAATCTTCCAAACCTGCCCAGATTTGCGCTTCCCGTTCGTCCAAACCTTTTGGTTCAATTCCCAACACTGAGCAAATCTTTTCAATCCAAGCGCGAGTTCCGTCAGGGCCGATGGGGAACGGAGCACCAATTAATTTACACTTACGGCGGCGCATCAAAGTGCTCGCAGTACGCGACAAGAACGGATTCATGCCTGATACATAATAACCTTCTTCCAAGACTGGCAATTCAGTGTAGCGCTTGGAAGGAAGCCAACCGGAAACTTTGATTCCTTGCTTCTTCAATTCTAAGGTTAGCTGAGTAACAACCGGGTCGGGCAAAGAACCAAAAAGTACCAGCGGCGTGTGCTTGACATATTCCGATTCATCTGCTGCAACTTCCTCTTTTTTCTTGCCGAAATTCAGCAGTTGAGAGATAGCATTGCGTTCTTGTTTCTGAGATTCCATCACGGGCGCTTTCTCAGGGCATTTAGCAGCCATTGCTGCCAAAACGGTATCTTCCCCTTGAGTAAAAGCGTAATCCAAGCCGTTAGCGCGGGCTGTGACGATGGGAATGCCAATTTCTGCTTCGAGTTTCGGTGCTAACCCTTCCAAATCCATTTTGATGATTTCGGTGGTGCAAGTGCCGATCCAGACAATTACACTGGGGTTACGATCGCGCTTAATTTGCAAGCACAGCCGCTTCAACTCATCATAATCGTTTAACTGAGCGGAAATATCGCCTTCTTCCAACTCAGCCATCGCATAGCGAGGCTCAGCAAAAATCATCACGCCCATTGCGTTTTGCAAGAAATAGCCGCAAGTCTTGGTACCGATGACCAAGAAAAAACTATCTTCAATTTTTTGATAAAGCCAAGCTACGCAACTAATCGGACAAAAAGTGTGATAATTGCCTGTTTCGCATTCAAAGTTTAAAGCTTCCGGTTCATTAGTAGTAATAGCAGTCATATCTCAAATCTTCTCCATTTAAATTGTTTTTCGTCTCGAACAGGACTTGCGGCGGAGCGAGGAAACACCTGGATTTTGCGATCGTCTCGGTGCGATCGCCCAGGAGAGGAATAGGCTGTTTTTCCTCTCAAACGCGAACAGCCGCAGTGGCGATCAAACACCTGCGAAAGCGCGATCGCGACGCACAGCGAACAATAAATAGAAATACCTATTTTGGGGCTAATTCCTGTGAAAAATAGATGCAGCCCATTCACTATTTCCGCAGCAGCCGCAGCATCCAAAATTTGAGCTAAAAAATTCTGCGCGAGGGCATATAATCCCTCACAGCAGGGATTTAGTGTTCTTCAACTCGCTCGCGGGAAAAAGCCTTTTGGCAGTTGTGAGTTTGAGCTAATTAAAAATTAACAACTCGCAACTCACAACTCACAAATAGAGCGGAAAACTTCCAGACTAGAAGAGATGCGGGCGATCGCAACAACCTCACTTAAAATCAGATAAAAAGCCGGAAATTTCTTCATCTTCATCGTCGGAATCCAAATCGCCGAGATCTAGAGCATCTAAATCATCTTCATCTGGATCTCCGGTAGTTGCTTCCCCCAGATCGTCGAGTCCGAGATCGTCGAGGTCATCGTCATCAGATACAGAGAAATCGTCAATACCGTCATCGTCCAAGTCGCCCAGATCCATGTCTAGGTCATCTGAGGTCGCTGTCCCAAAAGGATCGGGTATTTCTTCGGCGACAAACTCTGCATCTTCTTCCCCAAACGGATCGGAAATCCCCGATTCAATATCTCCAGAGGTCAAAGTCCCAAATTGTGAGGCTTCATCTTCCTCGTCATCGCCGAGGTCGAGACCGCCCAAAGCCGAGGCTTCATCTTCCTCGTCATCATCGCCGAGGCCGAGACCGCCCAAAGCCAAGGCTTCATCTTCCTCGTCATCATCGCCGAGGCCGAGACCGCCCAAAGCCAAGGCTTCATCTTCCTCGTCATCGTCCATATCAAAATCCGATACGGCGTCTTCCTCATCGTCGCCCATATCAAAGTCAGATACGGCGTCTTCCTCATCGTCGCCCATATCGAAGTCAGATACGGCGTCTTCCTCATCGTCTTCGAGACCGAGACCGTCCAAAGCCGAGGCTTCTTCCTCGTCATCGTCCATGTCGAAGTCGGAGACCGCTTCTTCCTCGTCATCGTCCATGTCGAAGTCGGAGACCGCTTCTTCCTCATCGTCGTCCATATCGAAGTCGGAGACCGCTTCTTCCTCGTCATCGCCCAGGTCGAAGTCAGATACGGCATCTTCCTCGTCATCGCCCAGGTCGAAATCAGAGACTGCTTCTTCCTCAAACTCATCGAAGGATTCGTCGTCGGAACTCAGTGCTGACGCAGCAGCAGCCAGACCGGCCGCTCCGGCGACTCCGGCGACTACTCCGGCTGCTGCTAAGGCCGCACCGCCCAATTTATTAGATTTGGCATCAGCGGGTGCAGCAGTTGCAGTTTGAGCGGCTGCGGGTGCAGCAGTTGCAGTTTGAGGGACTGCGGGTGCAGCAGTTGCCTTTTGAGCGGCTGCGGGTGCAGCAGTTGCAGTTTGAGCGGCTGCGGGTGCAGTAGTTGCAGTTTGAGCGGCTGCGGGTGTTGGAGATGTGCCGATCGTCTGCGGCACGATATTTGAGGGCATACCCAGCGCGATGTCAGGGTCAAAATTTAGCCCCAACACTTCGATCAGGCTGTCTGCATCCGGCTTGAGTTTTGAGAAGGGCAGCATTAATTGCTGGAGTTCCGGCTCCAGGGCAGCCGCAATTCCCAGGATGAGGTAAGAAACAGGCCTTTTCCCGCCGTCGGGTGTGGCGACCGTGTTGTCAGCCGTCATGTGCAGGAGCAGCCAAGCCCGATTTACCTGGTAGTAGTCCAACCACTTCTGTTTGAGAGCAACTGAAAAAGTATCAAAAAAAGCCATAACCTCTTTATCCTCATCCTGATCGCTAGACCTATTAAACCATCATCAGGTCTAGCTCATCTTCCTCCTTCTTGACCACCGGTTGCACTGGATTTAGATAAAAATCTGAAAGTAAGGCGAATAATTCGCGATCGGGCGTGTCGTTGGGCACTACTCCTTCGGGCATTGCCAAAATCTGGTCAGCGATGTTGAGGTAGTAATCGCAGACGTAGTTGAGGGAAGGATCGCTTTCGGCCATCTCAAACAATGTTTTGCCTTTGACGCGAGAAACTCGGATGTCTTCAATCAGGGGCAGCACTTCCAGCACCGGCATGGGTACAGAGTCAATGTACTTGTCGATCAAGTCGCGCTTTGAGGTGCGGTTGCCAATTAAACCGGCGAGTCGCAACGGGTGAGTGCGGGCTTTTTCGCGGACTGAGGCGGCGATGCGGTTGGCCGCAAATAAAGCGTCGAACCCGTTGTCGGTAACAATCATGCAGTAATCGGCGTAGTTCAAGGGGGCTGCAAAACCGCCGCACACTACGTCACCGAGCACGTCGAACAGGATGATGTCGTATTCGTCGAAGGCATTGAGTTCTTTGAGCAGTTTGACGGTTTCGCCGACTACATAGCCGCCGCAGCCAGCTCCTGCGGGAGGGCCGCCTGCTTCTACGCAGTCAACGCCGCCGTAGCCTTTGTATATGACATCTTCTGGCCAAACGTCTTCGTAGTGATAGTCCTTTTGCTGAAGGGTGTCAATAATTGTGGGGATCAAGAAGCCAGTGAGGGTAAATGTGCTGTCGTGCTTTGGATCGCAACCGATTTGCAAAACTTTTTTGCCGCGCTTGGCTAGGGCAACGGAGATGTTGCAGCTTGTTGTCGATTTACCAATTCCACCTTTTCCGTAAACTGCTAGTTTCACTCTTGGTTCTCCTATAGGTTTCTATCAAAACGATGAGGGCTGGGGTTTCATGCTTTTTTTCGATCGCCCAATTGCAATAGCCCAATTGCAATAGCCCAATTGCAATGCCTTTACTGTCAGTCGATTGGAGATTTCAGATTTGAGATTAAAGAATCGACTCCACAGATGAATCTGGGGCTTCTCCCTAACTAAAATTTTCGATCTCGACGACTTTTGTTTGGGGCTTGTATCCGTCTTTGGGTTAGGCCAATTTTGGACTCGGCCCTTAGTCACCTCGTTGAAAGCATTATTAGCTAACTTGCGATGAAAAGAAAGGGGGCGTCTAAATGAAAATGCTAGTAAATTTGTTTATTTTGCATCTTTGGGAATCTTAACTGGTTTTTGGATTTAAAAATCTATTTTTAGATTTTTTTTAGATTCTTAATTAATTTTAGGATACTTTTTTAATATAAAGAGGTACAAAAATAAAACAAAAATTAACTTGTCAAACAATCTGGGCTTTTGGCTTTGGGGCTAGGATGCAGGCAGTTGATGGCTTGTGCGGCTAACTTGAACGGGCACAAAGGCGCTAGTGGATGAGGCAAAGGAGATAGTGAGTTGGGCCCATTTGGGTCAGGGGAGGGCAAAGTGATGTTAGCTTTCGGCTGTGGCGGGTGATTTTGCTGGGGTTTTGAGTGTTGTGTAAAAAATTGTGAATTTTTAGGAATTGGCGGGTGAGGGGGAGATTGGGGGAGCGGGAGAGTTGGAGAGTTGGAGATTGGGAGAATATTATTTTTTCCCAATGACTACTGATACGAGTTAAAAAAAAGAATGCAACTGTAGGCCCGCGCTCCAAACCACGAGCTTCCTCAGTGATTTCCAATTCTTCAATCTAAAATCTAAAATCGAAAATCGAAAATCGCATGACTGCTGACTAATGACAACTGACGATCGGAATCTCGATCGCAAATTCAGTGCCCCCTCCAGGTTCCGAAACGCAGTCGAGCCGCCCCCCGTGCTGTTCGACAACTAAATGGTAAGAAATCGACAGTCCCAACCCAGTGCCCTTGCCGACTGGTTTGGTAGTAAAAAACGGGTCAAATAATTGGTGGCGAATCTCATCCGGTATGCCCCGCCCGTTGTCGGAAATGCGGATCGCGACAAAATCGCCACCAACAACTTCAGTACGAATTGTAATAGTGGGAACAGTCAATGGAGAACTAGGATTTGACGGGGGTGAATTTTTCGCATTTCTCGTCGCCCATTCCCCTTGCTGGATTTCTTCATCCAAAGCGTCAATAGCATTGCCGATAATATTCATGAACACCTGATTGATCTGACCGGCACAGCACTCGATGTGGGGCAAATTGCCATATTCTTTAATAATGTGAATAGTTGGATGTCCGCCGTGAGCTTTGAGCCGGTGCTGCAAAATCAACAAAGTGGTTTCGAGTCCCTCGTGAATGTCAACGAATTTGATGTTAGATTGATCCGATCGCGAAAAATTACGCATCGACACAACTATTTGGCGGATGCGCTCGGTTCCTACTTGCATAGAAGACACTAGCTTAGATAAGTCTTCTACCAAAAAATCGATTTCCATCTCTGCTGCTGCTTCCCGAATTTCCGAGACTGGTTCGGGATAGTGCTGCTGGTAAAGTTCCAAAAGTTGGATCAATTCTTTGATGTAGTGGCTGGCGTGGGAAAGGTTGCCGTAGATAAAATTAACAGGATTGTTAATTTCGTGAGCGATACCGGCAATCATTTGTCCCAAAGAAGACATTTTTTCTGTTTGCACTAATTGAGTTTGAGTTTGCTGCAACTTTCGCACAGTTTGCTCTAATTGCTGCGCTTGATTTTTCAAGCAAGTTTGCTTTCGCCGCAGCACTTCTTCGACTCGCTGGCGCTTGAGAATATCCCGTCTCAACAATTCATTGGATTCTAAAAGTTGAGCGGTGCGTTCTTCAACTTGTTTTTTTAAGTCGTCGTGAGCTTGGCGCAGGGCTTCTTGGGCCCGCTGCCGCTCTAAAATTTCTTGCTGCAAAAGTTCGTTGGCTTTCTGCAATTGGGTGGCTCGATCGTCCACTGCTTGTTGCAACAGCTCGATCGTCCCATACATTTCAGATTGGTTAAAAACTTGCGGCAAACTTGTCTGAGAAACAACACCCAAAAGTTCTCCCTGGCTGCCAACTACTACCAAACGGCGGACGCAGTGGCGCTGCATGGACTGGTGCACACTCCAGAGGGAATCGGCGGGAGATATGCAAAATAAAGGCGCACTCATGGCCCTTGCTGCTGGGATTTCCGAGAGGTTTAATTCGAGGGCGTGAAACTGCACGATGTCGCGCTCGGTGACAATGCCGATCGGAATTTGGTAATTTTGTGTTGGTGCGATCGCCCGATCGGGATGCTGAGTTTGCTCTTTGACAATGACGACGGAACTAACTCGATGCTTAACCATGAGCTGGGCTAAATCGAGGGCTGAGGCAGTTTTTGGGGCAGAAATCACTTGCTGCGTCATGACATCTGCTGCACAGCGCAAATTGGTTAGCAAGTTAATCGGTTGCAGGGCTTCGTGAATGGCTTCGCGGGTGATGATGCCCAGAAGTCGCGAGTCCTCGTCCACTACGGGCAAATGCCGGATGGAGTGCTGGCGCAACGTGAACATAGCGGTGAAAATATCTTGAGACTCGGATTGTTTGAGGGTAATGGGCGATCGAGTCATTACATCCGCAATTGTCAGTCCGACTGTACAAGCTGCGACGGTAGTTAGCTTGACGATATCCCGTTCTGTAAAAATGCCGATGGGCCGATTATCTTCGACGATTAAGACGCAACTGCGCTTGGCTGCGCTAGCAACAGCGTTTGGTTTTTCGCCACAAAGGTGACAGGAGACACGCATCGGGTTCATGAGAGCCAACACTTGGGCGATCGGGGTTTCTGGAGCCACGGTGAGGGGGTGGCGGTCGATCGCCCGATCTAAAGGTGACGAGTAGAGCGGCCGGCTGTTGGGGCGTCCAGCAGGTTCTGATGATTTAATTACCGACAACTGCGGGGCTGAATCTCGGAAATGTTGTAATTGTTCTTCTTGTAGCATGATTATTAATTTTAGTTAATGAATTGTTACAATTTTGGAGACTTGGGTTGGCAGACTTAGCATTAATTAAGCCGGTGACAGATGCTCGATCGCCTAAAATTCTGATTGCTAGAACACCCTTATTTAATTTTTATTTTTTAAATCCTATGTCGTGGACGCCATTAAGTCATCGAATTCATCACTTGCCGCTGATCCTTGCGGGCCCGATTTTGCGCCGGACTGAAAGTCGGGCCGTGACAGTTTGGCTGGCTCTGAAAGCACCCCGCCAAGTCGAACTCAAGGTTTATTCGACAGAGGGCGGAACCGGCGAAATTGTCGATCGGCCCTTGCTGCAAGGTGCGAACTCTACCGTGCAGATCGGCAAATACCTGCACGTAGTCGCGGTGACTGCTAAACCAATTAACAGCAATGTCTTGACATCTGGGCAAATTTATGCTTATGACATCGAGTTTGCTGCGAGTCGCGAGTCGCCGTCGGCGGGTGCAGTCCCAGAAAATGAGAAAGAAAATCTCATTTCTTGCCTGTGGCCTGCCGCCCCTGATTTATCGGCTTTGGGGCCGGAGACGATTAGTTATTTCGCTCACCAGTTGCCCACTTTTGCCCTGCCGCCGAACGATTTAAACTATTTGCGTATCGTTCACGGTTCTTGTCGCAAGCCGCACGGAGACGGCAGAGATGCGCTGCCAATCTTGGATAATTCGATCGAACAGTTTGCAGGAACGGCAAATAGCAGGCCCCACCAACTGTTTTTAACGGGCGACCAAATTTACGGCGACGACGTTGCCGATGCCATGCTGTGGGCCTTGACTGACGCTGGCGATACACTGTTGGGCTGGGAAGAAAGTCTACCCCTGATGGATGATGCCCAAATAAAAAAGAATTTGTGTATCAGTATACCTAAAAATTCGGAAAACGAAAATGCAGTTAGCCCAGAGAGGGAAATTTTTAGAGAGTCGCCAATTCAGAAACCGTCTGATGCTGAGTATCAGTCCAAAAAACCAATTGAGTTACAGCCTGGGACTCGCAGCGATATTGCCAGAGATTTTGGCGGCTTTACGGCGATGTTGGTGAATCAATCGGACAAGTCTAAAAGTCACTTGTTCAGTTTGGGCGAATATTGCGCGATGTATTTGTTAGTTTGGTCGCCGGTACTCTGGTGCACGAGTTTTCCGAAGGGTAAGGATATTTGTCCAAATTCTAAGCAGGCAAAAGTCTGGGATAGAGAAGTTGTTGAACTTGACGGTTTTGCTCGCAATTTGTGGAGAGTGAGGAGGGCGCTAGCGAATATTCCTACTTATATGATTTGCGATGACCATGATGTTAGCGACGATTTTTATTTGAATCGAGAGTGGTGTTACCGGGTGCTGGGAAAGCCGCTGGGCCGGCGGGTGGTGCAGAATGCTTTGCTGGCTTACGCTGTGTTTCAGGCTTGGGGAAATACGCCCGCACAGTTCGATCGCGAAAAACCGGGAGATAAATTATTCAAGGCTGCTGAAAAATGGTCTGCTTCGGCGGGGACTGATGTTTCTGCTTGGGAGGAGGCGGCTTCGTATTTGGGAATTCCCGGGCTCGACCCGAAAACTCATTTGCCTAAGTTGAAATTAGATGAAGATGTTTTTATTTTGGATCGGGATGGCGAGGGTGTAAGTGAGGTTTTGAATTGGCATTTTACTGTGAGAAGTTTTAAGCACGAGGTGATTGTGCTGGATACGCGGAATTGGCGGGGGTATCCGGTGGAAAGCCCGATCGATCCACCGATGCTTTTGACTCACAAAGGTTTTGAGGAGCAAATTCAGCGGCCTTTGAGGGAGACTGATTTGCTGAATAAAACTGGGGAGTTTGAAATTGAGGCGACTCTGGTGGTTGTGCCGACAAATTTGGTGGGTTTGTGGATTATTGATGCGGTGCAAAAGTGGGATGTGGCACAGGGGAAGGTTTTTAATAGTGATGCGGGGGATGCTTGGAATTTTCATGAGTTAGCTTTTGTAAAGCTGTTGTCGGAGTTTTTTAAGCAGCGCGATCGGGTGATTGTGTTGACGGGGGATATTCACTATGCTGCTGCTGTGCGACTGAGTTATTGGTCTGATTGTCATTTTGGCGATTCTCGATCGAATATTGAGCCTTTGACGAGGGAGAATTATCGGTCAAATTGTCAATATTCTGTGTTGGCACAGTTAACTGCTAGTGCTTTTATTAATGAGGAGTGGAAAACGCATTTAGTTCATACTAAGATTAAGTCGCTGTTGCCTGAGCGATCGCACGAATGTTTGGGATGGAATGACCCGCTGGAATTAATGAAAATTTCGAGGGGTGGCAGAAAGAAAGCTATCGCTGCTGTCAGGAATCGACAATCTATGCCTGATTGGGGCTATCGGATTGACTGGATTAAACGGCAAAGAGCTCGGGTATTTTTGCTGCTAGAAAAGGGAACTGCGTCAGATAGATCGCATAAAAATAAACAATTGCCCTTCCTGCATAGGTTGTGGAATTTTATATCGCTGTTGTGGCGCAATCGCTGGCTGCAAGAGGGTGATGAGATTGTGGGATATAGTAATATTGCGATCGTCAGTTTTCAGTGGCCTGCTGATGGTGATGGGGAGAAAGCGGTGATCCAAAATGTTTATTGGCGACCGCTTTGGGAGCCGAATAGTGTGGTTTACAGTCAATATTTTGTGCCACTGGGATTGGATGAGGATGATTAGATTCACGATTTCTTGAAGAAGTCGGGGATTTCGATACGGGTACAATATTGTGATCAGTTTGTGGCAGTATCCGCCGGGGGGAAACCCCAGTCTCATAGCTAAAGTCGATTGGAACTGAGATGTTTCACCATTCTCAAGAACAGGCAAGATGCCTGTTCCACAACAGATGAATTTTATTGTGGAACAGGCCGAAAAGCCTGTTCATAAAAAAGTAATGGAGAATGGTGCAATATCTCAGTTGGAACTGAGATGTTTCACCATTCTCAAGAACAGGCAAGATGCCTGTTCCACAAAGAATAAGTTTTCTTGTGGGGAGTCGCAGAATTTCCATAGCCAGCCGACTTGCTCAATCAGTTAAAAGCCAGACGCAAAAAGTCGAGGGCGGACTTGGCAGATATGGAAGTTGTTTGGGACATATTAGAAAACCATCAGCACCAAAGTTGAGCGGAAAACTAACCTTCTTGCTGTGCAATGAGCGTGAAACCCTTGATGGATATACTATAAATTAGGAAGCCCGTGACGAGATTTGAACTCGTGACTTCCTCCTTACCAAGGAGGTACTCTACCACTGAGTTACACGGGCATAAAAAATTAAGAACCTCCAATTAAAAAATTAATTTTTAATTCTTAAATTTTAACTTCTTATTAAATTGAGGTGGGCCGAGCTAGATTTGAACTAGCGTAGGCGTAGCCAGCGGATTTACAGTCCGCCCCCATTAACCGCTCGGGCATCGACCCATTTCCATCACAGTTATATATCCTAGCACCAGAATCTTTATTTGCAACATTATATTTAAAACTCTAATCATTAAGTTGAGAACACATAAGTGAGTTAGCGGCAGACGGGAAAATTGAACACTGTTTAAGGTGCAATACGCTTGGGCCCGAGCCCGATCCCCCCTAGCCTAGGGCGGGCACGGGGGCACCGCCCCTACGAAGGGGGGGACCAGAACTTACTCTTGCGTCTCCCAACAACCAGGGGGATGCTGCAAGGGATATCGCCCGGAATAAACAGTTTTAACCCAAGCGTATTGGTTTAAGGTGTGCATTCCTAAGTCTAGGCTGGGTGCCCGCCCGCAGCAGGGCTGTTTCATTCTCTTGTAGGGGCAGCAAAGAGTGGCTGCCCCCATGTCCCAAACGCCTGTGAACTCGTCTGTGGGGGGGTAGGCACGGGGAGTAGGGGTAGCACTACCCCTACAAAAGCCTGATTTTCCTGAGAATGAAACAGCACTGCCGCCCGGAGCACCCTAAGTCTAGACTAAGAGGTTGATTAACAGTCAGACTTTTTCTGACATTTGCTAACAATCACTTACATTTGCCTTCTGGTCTTCATGTCATATAGAATGAATTTAGCCACTCAGATGTAGGTGAAAAACCTTGGTAGTACGCAACCGCTATATAAATAAGTTGCCTCTACATTATCAAAGCAAATAATCAGATTGGCGTGGGGCTGTAAGCGATAACCAAGCTGAAGGCAAGAATATAAGTGCTTGTAGAAATTTCTACGGGCATCGGTTGATACGCCTTGGTTGAGATCTGATCTCAACTTATGTATTTGTTAGCAAATGTTAGCAAAAAAGTATCGGAAATCCCTAACTCACTAATTCCCCGGTTTCTTGCAGGGAGTGCAGCCGGCGATAAATGCCTTGTTGACTCAAGAGTTCGTCGTGACTGCCAACTTCGACGATTCTACCGCCGTCGAGTACGACGATCGCATCGGCTTCGCGAATTGTACTCAGTCTGTGGGCAATAATTATGGTGGTGCGCGTACCGAGAATATTTCGCATGGCTATCTGGATCGATCGCTCCGACTCATAGTCCAAACTAGAAGTAGCCTCATCAAAAATTAACACATCCGGCTCCACCAACAGCGCCCTGGCAATCCCCAATCGCTGCCGCTGACCGCCGGACAAGCGCATTCCTCGCTCCCCGACCACGGTATAATAACCTTGGGGCAACAGCCGCACAAAATCGTCTACTTTGGCAATGCGACAAGCATCCTCAACTTGCTCGAAAGTTGCATTTCTGTTTCCGTATGTCAAATTTTCCAGCAAAGTACCGTTAAAAACGTCTACTTCTTGGTGGACAATGGCTAAACGCTGGCGGTAGCGAGTCACGTCTAAGCTGCAAATGTCTTCGCCGTCGATCAGAATGCGGCCGGAGTTTGGTTCAAAGTAGCGAAACAGAAGTTTAACTAAAGTCGATTTCCCGGAACCCGATCGCCCGACTAATGCTACAGTGTGACGGGGATAAATCAATAAATTCACATCTTGCAAAACGGGTTTTTGACTGTCGTACCCGAATGTCAAACCGCTGATCTCAACTTTGCCGGTAAATTTATAAGGTGGCTGTGCCGATCGAGCATTTTCTGCTAAATTAACCACATCAACACCGTCTGGCGTTTGCATAAACTCGTGGAACCGGATCATTGAAGAATAACGCCGCGCCAATAATTCGGCGATAATGCTAATCGGACGCAGTTGGGAATATGCCATGCTTGCCAACGTGTAAAGGGTAACAAAATATCCGAGGGAAATTTTGCCTCCTACCGTTTCTGCTAGGCTAAAACCGAGAACTGAAAACAAACACAACTGGACGATCGTCTGCTGGTATGTCCCCAGGGTGACGTATCCTTTGTGAATGCGGTGGATCACGACTTTTAATTCGCGATCGAGTCTGGTGGTTTGCCTTTTGAGTTCATCGCTTTCTGTCGCAAAAGCTTTGACTGTTTTGATGTTGGTGATAATTTCCGAGTTGCGGCTTTCGGTATCTTCGATGTATTCATCGAGAATTTCTTCCCGCGCAGTCACCTGTTGCAGGCCTTTGAGGGTGAAACTGAGGATAAATAGGAATGAAACCACAATTAATAAGCCAATCCGCCACTCAATTAAGCAGATAACGGCAAAAATGCCGATTAAGCGGACGACTTCGGGGATGAAGTCGCCGGCAATTTCTGGGTAAGTCCAAGTATGGTTGGCGATGCCTTTGGCGATGCGGCTGGCAATCCGTCCGGCGTTGTTTTCGTCGTAGAATTCTAGGGGTAAGGTGAGGATTTTGCCGATCGCACTTCTCATTCGATCGCGCCTTGCCCTCAATGGTATCACCCAGTGGAACCAACTTCCCACCCAAGGCTGTACCGGTGCTTTGGCGACTGTTACCAGAAAAATTATGCCCAGCAAGACGGATAGCGATAATATTTTGTTGGGTGACTGCTGGGTAACAGAGGCGATCGCTGTTATGAGTTTTTGCGTTACTGTATCTGTAGCTTTACCCGACAATACGTTTAATATTTGACCGATCGCGTAAGGAACAAGCAAATCGGCTAGTGCCAAAACGCTGGATGCGCCTATGCTGTAAACTGAGATTTTCCAGTACCGACTGTAGTATTGGAAAATGTCCTGAAAGCTTGCCATAAATTTGTGTTGAGATACAACCCTTGCAAACACTTGCATTTAAAACTGCGCTCTCGGCGCGCCGTGTTTACAAGTGTACTACAAAAGTAGTTGATCGGGGATTCATCTCGGCTCATGCTAGCGACTCGCCCGATCGGGTGATTTATGGCAATCATTCGATCGTCAGCAATCGATCCGCATTCCTGGGCAATAAATTCAAGACTAAGGGCAAAAAAATGCAAAAGACAGAATTTTTCTTAAATTCTGCCTTCTGAGCAATGCCTTATAAGTTTTACGTTGGAGTAGTCTGTTAGCTGAAGGTGTAGGCTGATTGCAATGCCCACCAGATCAAGAAGCCGATTCCGCCGGCAATGACAATCGCCGAAATGGCGATCGCTATAGGACTGTCAGCTCCCTTGAACTTCATGATTCCGCGATTTAAATCTGACATGACAGTGTTCTCCCACAATTCCAGCTTGATTGTAGCTTTGTAGTTAGCCGATGGCGGTCAATTTTCACGGCAATTACTGATTTGGTTAATGATCTGGCTGCTGAAATTGCAGGTGGGGAGTGGGTTTGGGGGGGGTTTACTGGGTTTGTGAAAAAAACTTACTAAAAAGACTTGACAAATTTAGAGAATTGAGACAATATTATTAATACCGCAGGAAATGCGGGTGTAGCTCAGTGGTAGAGCGTCACCTTGCCAAGGTGAATGTCGCGCGTTCGAATCGCGTCACCCGCTTTAGAAGATAAAAAAATCAAGGAAACCGGAAAGTAGATCAAGAAAGTTTTCGGTATCCTCCTAATGAAGGATGGTTGAAAATACCTAAGTTAGTGGTAAGATTGAATGCAGAACTTGTAAGTCAAAATTGCCGATCGGGCGATATCTCGAAACAGGCAGTTGAAAGCCTCGCTTTGGCGGAATTGACAAGTTTGATTAAGTGGATATGTTAACGATTATTTTTGCAAAAACGCTTTTTTTATCCGATCGCTAGTGCCATCTCAAAAAGCTCCAAAGATTGACTTAAACGATGAGTACCCCTGTCCTTGCCGACGGCGGGGTCGTCTAGTTCCCATAACGTTGACAGAAGCCTTTGGCTGCAACCGCTGTCAACAAATATTTGTATTGGACGAAAGTGGAGACGTGATCGAGCAACTATCAACGAACTATCCTTACAAGCAGGCTTGGCGGTGGACGGGCCACCAGTGGAACAGAGCGCATCCGGGTTTGAAGGCCCATTACTTGCCACTGGCTTTGGGTATGATATTGGTGCCGCTAGTGATTTGGTTGCCCTTGGCGCTACACTCGCCGGGCCCAAATATTATTCTGTGGGCAATGGTCGCGGTGCTGCTAGCAATGCTGCCGGCGCTGATGGTATGGCTCGCTTACAGGCGTTAGCTAGATGATAATAGAGGATTTTACCCATTCATCAGATGCCGCAAATGTCGCGCGTCGCGCTTATCAAGCTTCTTTGGAGTTGGCTACGACAAAGAGTGCCGATCGCGCTGCAGCTTTGCAGGCGATGGCGGGCTCGCTGAAACGGCGGCAAAATGATATTTTAGAAGCAAATACTCTGGATCTAGAAGCGAGTCGGGACATGGCGATTCCCGAGTTGATTGTGGAGTGGCTGAAGCTGACGCCGGAACGGATCAAGACAACTGTGCAAATTCTGCAACGGTTGGGGGAAATGCCAGATCCGATCGGTAGGGTGATCAATGCTTCTTATCAGGTCGATCGGTGTCAGGTTTACTGTCAGTCGCTACCACTGGGGGCGATCGCTCTAATTTACGAGGCCTTTCCAGAGTTGGGGGCGATCGCCGCGGGTTTGTCTCTCAAAAGCGCTAACAGTTTGATTCTTAAAGGCGGCAGCGAAAGCTGGCACACTAATACAGTAATTGGGGAAGCTTTGGTGTCGGCGATCGATGAGGTAGGTTTGCCATCGGGATGTTTGCAGATACTGCCGCCGGATCGGGGCGCTTCGATCCGAGAATTGGTCACTCAAGACCAATATCTCAATTTAATTATTCCCTACGGTAGACCAAGTTTGGTGCAGCAGGTGGTAAGGCTGTGCACAGCACCAGTTTTGAGGTCGGCAATGGGAAATTGTTACCTTTATTGGTCGCCGACTGGTAGTTTGGAGATGGCAAGGTGGATGATTTTGGACAGCCATCAAAGCGTGCCCGATCCTGTTAATGCGATCGAGAAAGTGCTGATCGATCGCAACCAAAAGCCTTCTTCCTTAGTCAGGCTGTGGAACAGTTTAAAAGAAAAAGGCTTTCAAATTAGCGGCGATGCGGATCTTGTTGCAGATTTCCCAGAGTTGAAGCTGGCGGAACAATACGAGTGGACTCAACCGTATTTAAACAAAACCATAGCGTTTAAAGTTGTCGATAGTTTAGAGATTGCGATCGGCTGGATCAACCGCTACAGCAGTGGTCACGCTGACTGCATTGCCACTGAATCTTACTTAGAAAGTCGCCAATTTGCTCTGGATGTTAACAGCGCCTCAACTTTTATTAATGCCTCACCTCGGTTTTGGCGCTATCAAAATCGGGGAGATGCGATATTTTTGGGAATGTCCAACCAAAAAGGTTATCGCCGGGGATTGATCGGGTTAGATACGCTGACGACAATTAAAGAAATTGTTCAGGGAAACGGACTTTTTTAATTTTATAGGTTATTTAGAATTGGTTATTGGGATTAAACCAAAGTGAAAAGTGGGAGACTATTATCGATGCGTAAGCCTTTAATAGTTGTTCCAAAAATCTTTTTATAGGATACAATAATATCTTGGTAGAACAATCAGGCCGCCTCGATCTAAAGCAATTTGATCGCAAGCTCCCGGATAGCTGCAGTGGAGACAGATAAAATCTCCGCCTCCTGACAACAATAAGCCGCCGGATTTATGTGTGGGTTCAATCTAAAATCGGGTACGGAATCTAATTAAATTTAGAAACTTATTAAGTCACCTCAAAATCCTCTTAGCGATCACATGAAATCCGAAAAATCAGTCAATACTCTAGACAAGACGGCAACGCCGACTTTAGGCAAAGAAACGCTAATTCACCACTCGGTATATGTTAAAAAATTGCGTCCGCTGCTGCCATCAGAGGCCTTTGAAGCGAATTCCAGCAAGTTAGGGATACTTCTGATAAATATCGGGATATTATTGTTAGGATGGGGAATTGCTGATAATCTCGATCGCTGGCCTGTCTACCTTTTATGGCTTTACTTACCTTTAGCCGTCATGATGGGTAATAGTATCATAGTTTTGCTATTTAGCTCCCACGATTTGATGCACGGCAGCGTTCAGAAAAAGTCTCGCCTGACTTATCCGATCGCCTTTTTGGGACTAAGTATGCTGTTTATGCCACCTACACAGTGGAAATCCCTGCACAACCTCGTACATCACAATAACACGAATTCTGTGGCAGATCCCGATCGCAACTATCTGTACCAGCAACCAGATACTTGGGGAAAATGGATTCAAAATCTGTTTGTACCCTCGGTGGAAGTCAATCCGGTGTGGTTAATTGTAGGGATGGCCGGTTCGTGGTTAGTGCATAATTTCCGCAATCTCACCTCGGTGCTCTTATTTAACGATAAATCTGTTGATTACGTACCGGCTGCCTTTACAGTTAGTCCTAAAGATAGATTGACAATCGCATTTGAATGTCTGGGAATTTTAGGCATTCATGCGAGCATTTTATTCTACCTAAATTTTCATCCGCTCAAAATCGCTCTTGCGTACTTTTTGCCGATCGCAATTGGTCATGCAGGGGCAATGTTTTACATCTATACCAATCATATGGGTTGCCGGATGACCGCCATTAATGACCCGCTGATCAACAGTGCTTCTGTGCGGGTTCCTAAAATATTTGACCTGCTGCACTTGAATTTCTCTTACCACACAGAGCATCATATTTTCCCCAGCATCAACTCAAACTATTATCCGATGGTGCAAGAGTTATTGCAAATTCACTATCCCGCTCGCATGAATTTAATCAATGCTGGCGACGCTTGGCGGTTGCTGGTGGAAACACCCCGGCATTATCAAGATGAAGTTACCTTCACTGATTCCTCTGGAACAATGTCTGTAAATTACTCGATCGCTGAAGACTACAAAAGCTGAGAATTCGCATGGCAGCCACATCTTGAACCATGCTTAAGAACAGGCTTTCCGGCCTGTTCCACAAACAATGAATTTTCTTTTGGGGAGTAGGGGTTGGGTGTCTCGCCAACCCCAAAAATACACTCCTACATACTGATGCTATTGAGTACCAACGAAGGCTTAAGAGCAATGTAAGGAATTACTCGTTTTTGATTGTTAGCATCAATTTTTTGTTCTGCCATATTCAAATTTTGCTGGAACTGTCTGGCCAAAAGTTCGATCGGGGTTCCCGCAAAAACTTCGTCGAAACTCATGCGGTAGAGTTCTCGGAAAGATTTATCGTAAAAACCTAAACGGTCATATCGATAAGCTGACAAAATAAACATAATTTTCAGTTGTTCAGCCGCTCGCTTGTACGGAGGAAGCAACCGTAAAATGTCCTTTTCCGTAATCACTTCGAGAGTCCCAGAAGCATTAATTTTGGGAATGTCCCGGTATGCTGCCAAGGGCATATTGGCGGCAAAACTCATGTATTCATACTGTGGAAAATTGACTGCTGAATGCTGCGGGCCGCAGGTAAAAATTATGGTTGTGACAATTTTAATTAATTGTTCAACTGTGTCGATTTTGCTGGGCATTCCTTTGACTTTACCGCCCTCATTCGAGGCTAATTCTTGGGCCCAAGTTTGCAGTTCCACGTCTTGGACGAGTGCATCATTTGTCGGGTAAAAGTGTTTGAGATAGCCGGAGACAAAGGTTTCGATCGCATTCCACAGCAGTAATCCATCATCTCGGTAAGGATAGTGAGGCAGTTGATTTGGATCGTCCATGCCCCGATTTTTCAGTTCGGTTGGGAAGGCAAATTGATCCAGACTCCAGTTACTGCAAGCCTCTCTAGCTATTTCCATTGTCTCTGGCAAGCTACCGCTTAGCAAGTCATCGACTGGCCCGCCCGGAGCGATCAAATAAGAACGCGCCAGCTCGTTGTTGACCAGCATAAACCGAAAGTGCGGTTTCAGCAGCAGGCTAAGGGGGTGATTTTTAGCCAACTGTCGGGCGGTGACGATCGCGATTGGTTCCATCACCAGATGAGTTCGACCTAAATGCGAACTCATTTCGTGGTGATTGGCATCTGCTACTTGCACGCAGAGTTTCGCAAACAGCCAATCCACAGGAGGATCGAACGGGGTGTAAAGATGGCTATTTGGGGTCGGATCTAGTTGAATGGCGATCGGCACCAGTTCACCGCGATCGCGGATTCCCGTCCACCGCCAAGCGAAAAAAGCTCGCGGTTTTGGCAAGAATTTTCTGCCTTTTTCATAGCTGCCGCCTCCAATTTTTGAAGGCGCGCGATAGTGTTGGTCGCTACCCGTATAATCGGCAATGTAAATGTTTTTTTGTTGCAACTCTTGGCCCAGATCGAATAATGGGTGAAAGCTGGAAATTTGTGCCAGTGTTTGCGCCCGAGGATCGCCGGCATCTAACAAACGAAGCACCATCGGATTTGCTCCAGACAGGCGCTGTTCTGCAAAAGAGCGATCGGTTTGGTAGATTTTGGCAACAGCAGGTAGCGGCAGCAGAGTAAAGAAATCTTCATAGTCTTGGAGGTCGTCGAGAGGATCGAGAAAACTTCTCGAATCGGCTGCCAGCATATTTCCGGGAAGTTCCGATGTTGCTAGTATCCGCTCTCCAATATACTTGCTCGAAAAGTTCTCGACTGGCGGCACATCTTTCAATAATGCCAAAGGCGATAAAGCGTCATTGTCAAACTGATAAGCTTGTTGCTGACGCTTCAAGGAATCTTTGCGCTGTTCTTGGTTCTGGTCGTCTTGAGGAAGAGAAGGTTTCATATTGTCTACCATTGTATAAATCAACTCTCTTTTTGTAGTAAAAGCTCGGAGATCATCACTACCGATCGAGGATGGAATTTAAAAAGTATTGTGCAGGCTCACGCTTGATATAGCTCTTATTCAGCGAGCAATAATCGTATTCCGGACTTTTTTAAACTCAGAAAAATTCCTCAAAAGAAGGCAAAACTTCTCGATCGCCCTAAATCAACGTAGAAAAGTTTCATTCTCAGGATAAGTAGCTCGCGCTCAAGAACCCCGACTTCTTTGAGATGTCGGGGTTTGGGGTGTTCGGTTTTTTGAGCTGGGTCTGCTGATTAGCGGTTAGGCACGAACCATTAAATATTGACCGTTGCCGTTATATTCGCCGTCACAACTCGCGAAATTAGCCACAAACCAAATTAAGTAAAACCGCCAGATGCGGCGAAATTTGGCATAGTCGATGCCGTAGTCGAAATCTTTGACTATGGCCTGATAATCGTCAAAGTTTTTCAGCCAGTTAGCAAAGGTTGTGGAGTAATTGTATCCGTTGAGATACCAGTTTTTTATGGTTTTGAGGTCTTTCTTGTGGCTGGCAACTGTATCGTATTTCCAGTAACGGCCGTGGGGGAAAATGTATTTGTGGGTGAAAACGCTGGAGATATTGTTGGGAGTGCGAACTGTGATGATGTGAATGAAAACTTTGCCGTTATCCTTCAGGGAAGATGCCAGCTTTTGGAAAGCTTTCGTTAAATTGCCTACATGCTCAAAAACTCCGATGGAGAGAATTTTGTCAAATTTTGTCTCGAAGTTGGCGTCGTTCAAATCGCCTTCATATAGGGTAAATCGACCTGAACTAAGGTAGCTTTCGGGGTATTGCATCTTCTGACGCATATACTCGCATTGGTGGTGGCTGAGGTTAATGTCAGTAAACTGGACATTGGGGAATTTGGAAAGAATGTAATTGGGAACACAACCCCAACCGCAACCAAAGTCTAAAATATTGTCGCCATCTTGAATCTCTAGCTTTTCAATCACATCATCAATCATCTGCATTTGCGATTGTTCAAGGTTGGCGGCTCCTTTTTCCCACAACCCCATGCTGTATTTAGGATAAATGAGTTTTCCATCGCCTAACATCGGATTCAGCATTGCTTGAGGCAAGTCGTACTGAATCTTCATTAAATCCCGCGGCCCTTCGGCTGTATGGTCTGTTTCTGTTAGTACCCATTCGTAGGGTGCAAGCAGGGACGGGATATGCTTAAAAAAGACGGGCATACAGGTATCAAAAAGCGATCGCAATACTGAATCTGCGACTTCTAAGCCGTTGATATAAGACTCTGCTACTGCCATTTGCACCGCGTTAACTGCACTGACTGCGAGGCGGGTTGCTCCGTAGGCGATCGGACTTTTGGTATGCACATCTCCTACGATGGGAATGTGTTTTTCGATGTTTTGTAGGGCTGTTGATGAAGTCATGGTTATACTCGTTTTAAAGATGCTGCTATTCTATCTCACGAAAATTGGCTAGTTGTTAGAGAGCAAAAAAGCTGAAACTATTGCCAAGTAAGGTTTGCACAGCAAAACTCTGCAAAATCCTAAAAATATATGGCGGTTGAAGGGGATTTGATAACGGATTTATAGGGTTTGGGCGATATAAATTTTATTAAGAATTATGTCAGTCTATTTTAGATTTTAGATTTTAGATTTTAGATTAACTCCAGAGCTTGAATTGGGGTATTTTTACGCTGAGATTAAAATTTTAGTGTTCAGTTATACCATTTTAGATATTAGAATTGAAAATGAATGATGAGCTAAGAGTTGGACTCTTGCCTAGAGTTGCATTCTTTTTTTAAACTGGTGTCAATCGATTTTAGATTTTAGATTTTAGATTTTAGAGGCGACCCCACGGATAAATGCGGGGGCAATAAGTGATTTTCTATTTTCGATTTGGGATTGATTCCACGGATAAATCACGTGGCGGGTACCACATGAAGAAATTCGTGGTCAGTTGGGCGCTTGAGCTGACGAAACGAGAAGCAAATGCCGATCGCGACTTATAGTTAAGGAATCAGGGATACAGAAAAAATGCCCAGAAACCGGGTTTGCATACAGGTTAGCTGCAATAACAGATGTCCGCGAGATTCCTCGCTAATTAGCTAGACGCGCCACATATGCCACAGATTCACTATCTGCCGGACGATCGCACGATCGAGATAGACGACGACGATATAATTCTCGAAGCTTCCCTGCGTGCCGGCATTCCCCACACCCACATCTGCGGCGGTAGCGCCCGGTGTTCGACTTGCCGGGTATTGATTGTCGAAGGTTTGGAATTTTGCTCTCCGCGCACTTCGCCGGAAGAGGAACTTGCCCAAAAATTGCGTTTAGAACCGGAAATTAGACTGGCTTGTCAGACACAGGTTGCGGGCGGCAAGGTGATTTTGCGCCGATTGGCGATCGATTCTGAAGACTTGGAATCATTTAACGACGAAATGGCGGGAAAGTTGATTTCTACTCCTGTCGGGCAAGAGAAGAAAATTGCAATTTTGTTTGCCGATATTCGCGGGTTTACTGCGTTTGCAGAATCGCTGTTGCCCTACGATGTAATTTATGTTTTAAATCGCTATTTCCAAAAAATGGGTTATGCGATCAACCGCAATGGCGGGATGATTAATAATTACATGGGAGATGGTTTTATGGCACTGTTTGGGTTGGAAAATCCCGACAAGGCGGCGGAACAAGCAGTGAGGGCTGGGGTGGAGATGCTGGAGGAACTAGAGAAACTCAATCCCTATTTTGAGACTTTATACCGTCACCGATTGCGGATTGGGATTGGCATTCACTGCGGCTGGGTGGTTGTGGGGAATTTGGGGGCGTCGAAGAGTCAGACAGTTACGGCGATAGGAGATGCGGTGAATTTGGCCAGCCGGATCGAGGCTGCTAACAAGCAAGTAGGAACAAGTTTACTGATTTCCGAGGAGACTTATCAGGAAGTTAAGGAATTGGCGATCGTCGATCGGTGCGTATCCGTGCCAATTCCGGGGAAAAGTGGCGAATATCCGCTGTATGAAGTAGTCGGGATGCCGCCGCTGCCCGTGGAAACCGAAGAAGTTTCTGAGGTAAGGGAAGGTTCTATTTGGCAAAGTTTTGTCAATAAGTTACTGGCTTTGTATGCTGCGGTGTACAATTGGATTAGGAAAATTTGGATTCAAATTAGAAAACTATAGCTCAACTTTTTTGAGTTTTGTTATTCCATCGATAACATGAATATTCCTCAGTCAATAGTTCGCATTTTTCTCATGCTCCCCAACGGTCAGATTGGGGCTCAACTGCGAGATAATATCCCAGGTATTGCCAGTCAAGGAATGCTTTCTACTTTTGGTGGTGGCGTGGACATAGGAGAAAGTCCACAGGAGGCAGCAGTGCGAGAAATGGAGGAAGAAACTTGCCTCACAACCAATTTTTACCAAATGGACTTTATCACAACTTTTACTCACCAAAAGACTCAAAATGATAGAAAAGTTTTACAAAAAAACCACCTTTTTTTGGCGAGAGTTAGCGATTGTGATAAAATAGAAATCCAAGAAGGTGTGGGTTTGGTAGTTTTGAGAAAAGATGTAGATTTTGAAAAAGTCAACGCCGGGGAAGGTACTCACATGGCTTGGAAATTGTTGCAGGAATATTTAAAATAAAAACTCCCACACTACGTTTTCCCCGCGAGGGGACTGAAACTTTAATAGAGAACTTCTTTACTATGTTGTCAAATACGAACTCAGAGTACGAATCATTACTACAACGAGCGATCGCGATCGCAGCCAAAGCTCATGATGGGCAGGTTGATAAGGCAGGCAATCCCTATCTCGATCATCCGCTATTTGTGATGGAAAATGTAACTTCTATAGAGCAGAAAATCGTTGCGGTTTTACACGATGCGGTCGAAGATTCTGAACTTACACTTGAGCAACTTAGAAGCGAAGGTTTTCCTGAAGTTATCGTCTCGGCGATCGAGGCGATTACCAAAATAGAAGGAGAAGCTTATCCAGCTTATTTAGAACGTGTTATTGCCAACCCGATCGCATTGGCAGTCAAAATCGCTGATGTTACTCATAATCTTGATATTCGTCGCATCGCCAATCCCACAGAGGCAGATTTTCAACGCCTTGCCAAATACAAAAAAGTCCTCCATCAGTTGCGTGCAGCTTTAAAGTAATTATTTTTTATTACAGCCTCTTCGGTGGTTCATGAAGTACACTATAAATATAGTGTGTGGTGTTAATCTGTAGGGTGCGTCGCTGCGAAATATTGGTCGATAAAACTTACAGATTGACGGGTGGCGACGCACCTTACACGGGCTAGAAGATTGTGTGTACCACATCTACATGGAATATGCTGTAAATAAACTGAAAATAGGTAAATTCAGCCTAATTAATTTCAGTTCAAATACGCTAAGCTGTTGCGCGTTTAAATTGCATATTCGGGACGGGCTCGCGTGCCCATCCCACAATAATTTGAGTGATTTTTGACACACAATTTAAATGGAGAACAGCTTAAGAGACATAAATTTAACCGCAGATATCCGCGTGGCACAGGCTAAGCTGTTGCGCGTTTAAATTGCATATTCGGGACGGGCTCGCGTGCCCATCCCACAATAATTTGAGTGATTTTTGACACACAATTTAAATGGAGAACAGCTTAAGAGACATAAATTTAACCGCAGATATCCGCGTGGCACAGGCATCTTGCCTGTGCGATATCTAGGCATCTTGCCTGTGCGATATCTAGGCATCTTGCCTGTGCGATATCTAGGCATCTTACCTGTGCGATATCTAGGCATCTTGCCTGTGCGATATCTAGGCATCTTGCCTGTGCGATATCTGCGGTTAAAAAAATCCCGAAATCCTAAGCCATTACCATCCCCCCATCCACATTAAAAACCTGCCCCGTTATATAAGCCGCCGCCGCATCTGCCGCCAAAAACTTCACCATCCCCGCAACTTCCTCAACTTCCCCGTATCTCCCCAGCGGAATATATTTCAAAATCTCATCAGACTTGACATCCTTAGTCATATCTGTAGTGATAAAACCCGGTGCAACCGCATTCACCGTAATCCCGCGACTCGCCAACTCTTTCGCCACAGTTTTAGTAAATCCAATTACCCCAGCTTTCGCCGCACTGTAATTAGCTTGTCCGGGATTGCCCATTTGTCCAGCAACCGAAGCAATATTAATAATTCGGCCGCTTCGCTGTTTCAGCATGATTTTACTGGCAGCTTTCGCACACAAAAACACGCCAGTTAGATTCAAATCAATTACCGCTTGCCAATCTTCCAACTTCATCCGCAGCAGCAAAGTATCGCGAGTAATGCCGGCATTGTTCACCAAAATGTCAATTCGTCCCCATTTTTCCATGACATTACTGGTGAGTAAATCTACTTGGTCAGTTTTCGAGACATCTGCTGCAAGTGCGACAGCTTCTCCTCCAGCAGCGACTATTTCTGCTACCACCTCATCAGCAGCCGCACTCGAACTCGCATAGTTGACGGCGACTTTAGCGCCCTCTGTGGCTAGGGCTAAAGCAACGGCGCGGCCGATTCCCCGCGACGCACCGGTCACGACAGCAACTTGACCCCGCAATCTCTGAAAAGTCTCTGGTAATAATTCCATAATTGTATCCTCGCAATCTACCAGAGAATTTTGCACTAAAATCGAGCCAGAACCCAAAAAATTATTTTGTCTTATGGCAGTTCAAAAACAGTTCAGCAGTTTTGAGGAGTTACTATCGGGCTCTGACTTGCCCGTGTTGGTGGATTTTTACGCTACTTGGTGCGGGCCTTGTCAGATGATGGCACCGATTTTGGAGCAAGTGAGTGGTCAGATGAAAGACAAGCTGATGGTTGTCAAAATTGACACGGATAAGTACGAACAGTTGGCGTCGCAGTATCACATTTATGCTTTGCCGACTTTGGTGTTGTTCAAAAATGGCGCTGAGGTCGATCGCATTGAGGGAGTTATGCAACCGGCGCAGTTGATCGATCGAGTGCAACCTTACTTGTAACCGGAGCCAATTATCTCACACGTAGGGTGCGTCACCTAATAGACATCTCCCAAAAAGATATTCAAGAACAGGCAGGATGCCTGTTCCACAAGAATTATGGGAGATGTCTAATATCTGATCAATTATGAATAAGATAATCCTAGTTGACGCTCCCTACTGATGAAGACTCCCAGCCACGCTATTATCAATCTGGCAATTCTTGGCACACCGCAACTGCCGCAAGCTAATCTCATTATTGTCATTGGCGGAATCTTACCCGACATCCCAATATTTTTATTTTACTTTTGGGCGAAATACATTGCTCGCTTGCCCGAAGCTACAATTTGGTCAAAAGCATATTATGAGCCTTTTGTGCAAGATATTGTGGCTCTGTTTCATTCTATACCTCTGGCGGTTATTGGTTTGCTAATTGCTTATTACTTTGGCTGGCAAAGTGTGCAAATTCTGTTTATCAGCATGATACTACACTCTCTGGGAGATTTGCCTGTCCACAATGACGACGCTCATCGGCACTTTTTTCCGTTCAGCAATTACCGTTTTATCAGTCCGTTTTCTTATTGGGATCGGAAGCACTACGGGTCAATTGTTTCTTTGGTTGAAATGTTGTTAGTCCTGCTGTCAACTTACCGCGTTTTTGGTTTTGTTAATTCTTATGTTGGAAAAACGTTGTTGATTTTGGTGAATGCTTTTTACTTAATTGGATCGGTGTCTTTTTACGTCCGTTCTTTAGTTTCTCGTTCTTAATTATTCTGCTGCAATTGCTCTCTCACCGGATTATCGAGATTGTTTTGGCGGAATTGTGCGATCGTACTGGGAATCTAGAACACAATGTAAAGTTTTATAACAAAAACCCACATTTCTGCCTCAACAGCTTGACAAAAACAATTTTCCTATGGTGAGATACTAAGAATCACAACAAGTTACTGTATCGCTTGTTCGCATCTTAATGAAATTTTCCAATAAATCGCCCTTCAACAGTCAAGAGCCGTTCCCTATTGGTGAAACGACCTTAATACCTGAATTCGACCTAAATACCGCAAACTTACTCAATCCTCAAGCCCTTAGCAGCCCTACCCCAGAGCCAGCACTCCCCGGACTTCCAGACAGTTTTAACAATAACCCCGAAGACACCACAATCTCCTCCAAATCCATCAATTTTAGCCCCACATTAAAGGATTTCAGTTTTACCCCCCCGTAAAAAAATCTCTTGAACTCGATACTCTCACTGGCGAACCTGTAAACGAAAGACAAATCGACTACTTCGGTAAAGAGGGTATTTTTGCGGAAAGACGCGCATCTCAACTCGCTCCAAATGCGGCAAATCCCAAAAATCCTCCACTGATTGAAAGTGCAGAAGTCAAATTCAAAGACGCAAACAATCAACCTTTTGAGAACAATCTACCAGTTTTGTTTCTGACGGGAAGCAACGTTTTAGCAGACAACTTTGGCGACCCCAAAGGTAGCCAATTTAGCGATTTAGTGGTAAAATTTTATGTTGGTGACCAAGCTTACGAAGGCACAATACTAACCAACCTCAGTCGCGAATTAGCAGACAATAAATTTGAAGTAGCTGTCAGAGTTCCCGACACCGTACCCTTGGGCGATTCCCGAATTGTCCTCAGTCGCAAACAGAACGAAAAAGTCAGTTCAAATCCGGCAGAACCAGCAACAGAAATTCTCTACAACAGCAATTCCTACCGGATTGAAAACGATACAGAATATGTTTTTGGGGCCCAGTGGACAGCGGATAGAATCGCCGTACTCAACGGTTCCGACCCCGAATCTGTTGTGGCGACAACGAACAGCAGCGACTTGCTAATTGGTAACATTGCTGTAGGTACGGACGATCGACTAGATAGAGCCAGAGATTTGACTGTAACTAGCGACGGTTCTCGCGTGTACGTGCCTCTAGAAGCTTCAGGTCGAGTCGCTTTAGTCGATCCGATAACCCGACAGCAAATAGACACCAAAGCCGATATAGCTGGCATCAATCCGATCGATTTGCCTAGCGGTGCATCGCCTCGTTCAATTGTACTTGATTCTCGCGACCAATACGCTTACATTGCTGACGGCAAAGCTGGCGGCAATTCCATCTACGTTCTCGATATCAACCCGTTCTCCTCCAAGTATCACCAAGTTACCCAAACTATCACAGTTGGTGCAGCACCTAGCGGTTTGCGACAGATGGCAATTAGCAGCGACGGCAAGAAGCTATTCGTTACCGCGCCCAATGGGTTAAACAGCCAGATTTACGTTGTGAATATTGACCCCAAAGACCGACCCCGCGATCCAAGTCAGAACCCCCGAAAGTGGAATCAATTAATCGGAACTGTAACGGCTGATGAAGGGTTAGAAGGATTAGCTGCTACGGTCGATCCGCTGAAAATGACGTTCACAAACAGCGGCAAAGATAGCAAAGGATTTGGCGTACTGGATATTACTAATAATGACCCGGTAAGTTTTGCTGCTACCACTCGCTATGCAAGTTTAGGGCTGGGTTCAACTTTTGATTACTTCGATGTGAATGAGGGAGTTTCGGTAACGGTTTTACCGGATGCTAGCTATGCGTTTGTTGTGGGTCGCAATGCGGACAC
>NZ_JAUBTT010000087.1:0-36570 GCF_036705125.1 Microcoleus sp. B7-D4 | reverse complement strand
ATTAGCTAACTTCGCTTGAAGCCTTGCTAATTTCTGAGCCGATTTCCTCAAAAATCTAGGATTCTCAACTCTTTCGCGGTTGGAAAGATAGACGTAATTAGTGACTCCCAAATCAATGCCAACAGTATTTTCGACCGTCGGCTGAATTTCTGCAACCGTTACGGGAACCGTTTTATCTTCTAGCGTCAGGGAAATATACCACCCATCCGCTTCTCTGATAACTGTACCCGTCTTAACTTTGAACTTTGTTGGTATTGGACGGTGGAAAACCATAGGCACGCTTACCTATTTTGGCGAGACTAATACAAATCCTATCTTGCTCGTCCTTGACAATATCTAAGTTATCTAGTTGAGGATAAGTGAAGGATTTGTAGTAGTGAAGCGCTTTGAATCTGGGCTTCCTCTACGATTGCCGTTTTTTATCGGGCGTGGTGAAATTTGAAAAGGAAGTTTCAACTCTGTTGACGACATCTTGCAAAACCTGAGAATCCAACGCTTTGTAGTCAGGAAATAGTTTTTTAGTGTTTTTCAGGTCAGCTAATTGTATCGTCTGCCACTGTACATATCCGCCTTCAATGTTTGAGAAAACATCACCTTTCCTGGTTAGAGGATTGCCTGACTCATCCTTTTTTCTGCCATCCCTAGTTTGCACTCTAGTCAAGGGAATATTTCGATAAATCTCCTCAACAGGGACTATCGAAACAATCAATGGGCAGGCGTTGATAGGTGTTATCGTGGTTTCCCACCACCTAAATCTTTCGCCGATTCGGTAGTTGTACTGCCGACGGCAGAGTTCTAAATGAGCCACAATAGTTGATAGTTGGGGCTTGGTTGGTTTGAGGCGGTATTTGTAAGTGAGTTGCATTTTTATCTTCTTTTTTCGACCTACCTTAATCTACCATTTCTTTTGTTTTAATATCTAGGAAGTACATCAAAGTTAAAGGTACTCGCAATGTCTAATTGTCGCTTTGGGTACCTACACCCGACGAGCCTTTCATCACGCGGGCGTAATTCCCAACGGGGTACTTCGCGCAGCGCTGTGATTAATCCCCTCTAAATATACGCCCGGGACTTCCCGGGTGGTAGTTAAATGGCTTTTTGACCCCGCCCAAAAACGGATACAAGTTTCCGACAGTAATCGCCAGCAGCCCAAAGTTTTAGACTCTTGTTCAAGCTCCAGATTCATCTGTGAAGTAAATCGAAAATCGAAAATCGACTGGCTGCCCGATAATAGGTTTTTTTACTCCGCTCATTGACTAGGGGACAAAACGATGCGTTCTTTGGTTTTACCCCAAACATAGCTATATCAATCCCCGGACAATATAGCAATCCTTGCAGGAGTCGTAAATTTTTTACCCCACCCCAGCCCTCCCCGAACCCGCGGGGAGGGAGTAAGAAATTCACAAATGATGCGAGGATTGCTATAGATGATATTCATTTTATAAAAATACCACTAGTTTGCCAGAAGTAATCTCAGCTCGATCAGTCTCCAACCAGCCTGTAATCTCCGGTTTTTTTCTCATTGCTGGGCCTTATTTAGGGTGGAGTTTTGGAGTTCTTTTCAGCTAATCCGTGCGCGGTTAAACCGCGAAAGTTTGAACTTGGAGAGTGTTTAATTGTTTGGTATAAGCTGTGTTGCATCTAGATTGCCTATGGTATTAGAGAGGGAGAAGGTCCGATGGGGATCGGGGGAGAGGATTTGGCGATTTTTGATCTGGACTCGAAATATACAATTTAAATGCACAACAGCTTATTGCCCTTGAATAGTATCCGATCGCAATTAAAGCTGAAATGAGGAGCGATCGCACAAACCCGGTTTGATCAAAAAATCGGGTTTTTAGATTCGGTATTAATGGCGAGGCTTGGTGGCGGTTGGCTGCCAATAACACCTGCAATTGACACAAGCATCAAGGAGGGAGCGTTGCCGGTGGTAAAAGTTGTGTGGAGAAAAAACTTGACATCAGCGTATAATTGAAAGTAAAAATAAATAAAAGCAATAAAAACAATGAGGCTTTATGTTTGATTTGCAATCGGCGATCGGCAAGTAGGGGATTGAGAAGTTCCTATTTCCTAAAACAATTTCTGCTAAAATACATCCGGTAATATACGGAGAATCTAGGATTTTTTCGCAATCTAAAATAAAAATTCAAAAAGCTAAAATGGCAACAGCTATTCTCGATCTGGAAATCTCCCAACTCTCGCCAGAAATTACGGTTGAGGAGCGTTACAGCAAAGCCTTGGTTTTAATTCGACTGCACGGAAAACCGATCGGCCAAGCTCTTTTGCCCGTAGTCGGAGGCCGCCTTGGCGGTGACGAATTACGGGAAACAGTGATGAATGCTGCGGGGGACAACTTGTGGAAAAACTGGCTCTACGACACTCTAGAATGGGACGAACGCGGGCCTGTGCAGGCAATGCCGATCGCCACAGTAGCGGTTTGCACGCGCGATCGCCCGGAAGATTTGCGGCGCTGTCTGGACGCGCTGATGCAGCTCCCAGATGAGGGTCAGGAATACTTAGTAATTGACAATTGTCCCGCCACGGACGCTACCAAGGAACTAATCAAAAATTACCCACAAGTCCGCTATGTGCGCGAAGACGTACCAGGCTCCAGCGCTGCCCGTAACAGAGCTTTACGCGAAGCTAAACATGAATTCGTAGCCTTTACAGATGATGATGCGGCCCCCGATCCGAACTGGCTGCGATCGCTCTTGGGAAATTTTAGCGATCCGCGAGTTATGTGCGTCACGGGGCTGGTGATGCCCTTGGAACTGGAAACCGAAGCGCAAGAATGGTTCGAGCGCTACAGCCCCCACGGGCGGGGATTTGAGCGCCTAGTGTTTGATGGGGCGCAGTGCAATCCTCTGATTGTGCATCTTGTGGGAGTTTCGGCGAGTATGGCTTTGCGGAAAAGTTCGATCGACTACATTGGCCTGTTTGACGAAGTTCTGGGGGCGGGAACGCCCACGGTGGGTGGCGAAGACTGTGAACTCTTTGCCCGCATTTTGCGCGCGGGCTACCGCATCGTCTACGAGCCGAGAGCATTGAGCTGGCACCGCCATCGGCGCACTTGGGAAGAATTGCGAAAAACGCTCCAGGGCTACGGCATCGCAGTCTATGCTTTCTGGACCCGGCTGTTTGTAATCAACAGAGAATTCAGTGTGCCTGTGTTAGCCTTGTCATGGCTGTTGTACAAACAAATTCCTGAACTAATTGCTTCTTTGCGAAAGCAAGCGGATTCTATCCCTAGTGATTTGCTTTTGGCTCAACTGCGGGGCTGTGTCAGCGGCCCGGGGGCTTATTTTGTGTCTCGCAAGTGGTTGCAAGAAATTAAGGGGAGCAGTCAAGAACCTCAGCCTAAAGGCATGAGGCTTGAAAGAGAAATCTAACAAGCCATCTTGACCAGCCTAAGTCTTAACTGACTACGTTTTTTGAGTCACGACACCGGGAGAATGCGAAGCTAGTTCCCTGCTCTGTCGCTAGTGGTTAAACAGTTCTAAGGTCACGCTTTACAGTGCTGCTAGCCCGCGCAAGCTCACTAAACATTGGCAAAGCTAACTTTACCCCAGAAATGGGAGATTGAGGACCCCCATATCCTCACGGGGGGGCAACCATACCCCCCTACCCCGCAAGGGAATTCAAATTAAATGTAAAGCCGTCCTGTAAGGACGGGGTTTCAGACCCGAGGAATTTTGATGAATAGGGATTTTTAGATTATTTTTAACCGCAGATGAAATGCAGATGAAATGCAGATGAAGTTAATTGTTGTCATGTAAATATGGAAAATCTAACAGTTAGCATAATTATTCCTAGCCACAACCGAAGTTCTTCGCTGCGACGGGCTTTGGATGCTTTGCACTTGCAGACTTATCCGATCGACCTAATGGAAGTTATTGTAGTCGCAGATAGCTGCATTGACGATACTTTAACAATGCTACAAGACTACAAAGCTCCGTTTAAAGTGCAGGCGATCGAGGTAAATTGCCGGAGTGCTGCCATCGCCCGCAATACGGGATCGGCTTCGGCTACCGGGAAATTGCTGCTGTTTCTCGACGACGATATCGAAGCGCTGCCGCCTTTGGTGGAAAGCCACGCGCGGGTTCACTCTTTGCGTCCGGGCTCGGCTGTCATGGGGCCCTATCCGCCTAAGTTGCAGGGAGCGACTACGTTGTTTCATGTGCAAGTGCGATCGTGGTGGGCAGACAAGTTTTATCAGATGAGCCAGCCGGCTCACCGATTTATTTATAAAGATTTGCTCAGTGGCAACCTTTCTCTGGATGCAGAACTGTTTGCTCGTCTCGATGGCTTTGATTCGGCTTTCGGGAACTGCGGCGGGGAAGATTACGAGTTTGGGGTGCGTTTGCTGAAAGCTGATGTACCTTTTGTTGTGGCTGCGGGCGCAGTGGGCTATCATTACGAACACGAAACTAACAATCTCGATCGCTATTTTCGCCGATCCCGTCAGGAAGGGCGATCTGATGTTTTGATCGGCCACCGACACCCGGAACTTAGACGGACACTGCAGGTAGCAGGCTACGAAAGTGCTTACTCGGTGGTAGATAAAATTCTGGTGGCGATCACGTTTTTCTGGCCGGCTGCTGTGGATTGCCTGGCCCTGGGACTGAGGAAATCTCTTGATTTACTCGAAAGCTTGGGGATGCGGGGAACTTGGCGGTGGTTGTGGAAAAAATTGCGCGGTTATTGGTATTTGAGGGGTGTCATCGATGAGTTGAAAAGTCGATCGGCAATTTCTAGTTTTATCCAAGGAGGCCCGGCCAGCGGCGATTTGGGCGGACATGAAATTAACATCGATTTGCAGCAAGGTTGGGAAGCTGCTGAAAGCCTGCTCGACGCGGAACGACCGACTGGGGTTTACCTGTATTACGGTCAACTGACAGTCGGTCACATTGTTCCGCAAGCGGGTGCGGAACCGCTGCGGGGCGCTCACTTACGATCGATTCTGGCGCTTGACTTTGCCGAACCCCTGGCTGGGGCGATCGCGGTTAACAGTATGCCCCGCACTGGTGAAACGATGGAAGAACAGCCTTTAGTTGCTTTGAAAAATTACGAATTAGCAATTAATAAATATGTCGGGGACTTTAAACTCCAAACTCCAACCTCAAAAGTTGGAAAATTAGAAAATTGGGAAATTGCAACTCAAAACTCCCAACTCAAAACTCAGAAGTTTTCTCTCTAGTTCCCGCTGCACTATTTTGAGGAGCAACTTATGGCAATAAAAGTGATAAAAATTGAGTTGACCGAACAGATTAATCCGGTTTGGAAACTAGAAAAATACAAAGGAGTTCGCATTGGGAATCTGGCTTTGGGCCGCCAAGTTTTCCAGGCTGTGGGCAATTTTGACGTTGTGAGAGACTTGCTGGGCTCTCTGCAAAGTCCTTTTGCTTACCGGGAAGGGTACTTGCAAGCCCAGCGTTTGGCTGCTCTTTTTGGGGTTGAACCGCTGGTAGCTGCCGGAGGTGTGCGGTGAGAAATGCTGGAACGCTCCTCGATGGGCGCAAAATGGCTCAGTGGTTCGATTTGCTGCGGGTGTTGGTCGATCGCGAGATGAAATTACTTTACAAGCGATCGACCTTGGGGATTGCTTGGACTTTAATCAGTCCGCTGTTACAGTTGGCTGTATTTTCCTTTTTGTTTCGCTCTGTCGTACCCCTTAATATTCCCAAATTTTCTTCCTTTGCTTTTAGCGGCTTGTTAATCTGGAATTGGTCTCAAACGGTATTATTTAAATCAACGGCATTAATTACCAATCATAAGCCACTAATCAGGCAGCCAAATTTCCCGTCGGCAATTTTGCCGGTAGTCACGACGACGACGGGGCTCATTCACTTTTTCTTAGCATTGCCGGTGTTACTTATCTTTCTGGCAATTGATGGCGCTCCTCTGAATGCAGTGCTCTTGTTGTTGCCGCTGCTGATGATTATTCAGTTTTTCCTGACAGTTAGTTTTGCTTATCCCCTTGCCGCTTTGAATGTCACTTTCCGCGACACTCAGCACACTTTGGGAGTAGTTTTGCAGATGCTGTTTTACCTGACTCCGATTTTCTACGACATCAGCAGCGTCCCCGAAAAATTTAAGATTTTTTATTACTTAAATCCAATGGTGCCCCTGATTGAAGCTTACCGCGCCATACTTCTTAAAGGTATGCAGCCGGATTGGTCTGCTCTGTTAATTTTGAGCTTGGCTGTGGCGGCTCTTTTACCCATCGGACTGGGAATTTTTAGACGGCAAAGCGCTCATTTTGTGGAGGAAGTGTAAATGCGTGAAGCAATTATTGTCAAAGGTTTGGGGAAGCGTTTTAACCGCTACTCTACCGCGAAACCTCATACGATTATGGAAGCCGCTTTGTCCGGTTGGTGGAAGCTGAAGCCGGAGGCGAGTTTTTGGGCGCTGCGGAATATAAATTTTACTGTTTCTCCTGGCGAAATGCTGGGAATTCTTGGCAAGAATGGCGCGGGAAAATCAACGCTGCTGCAACTTATCGGCGGTATTTGCAGGGCTGAGGAAGGATCTATTAAAGTTAACGGCAGAATTGGCGGCTTGTTGGATTTGGGTGCGAGTTTTCACTCGGATCTAACGGGCAGAGAAAACGTGTTTGTGGGTGCGGTGGTGGCCGGTTTGACTCGCCGGGAAGTGGCGCGCAGGTTTGACGATATTGTGGAATTTGCAGAGTTAAAACAGTTTATTGACAGCCCGACGCGGACTTACAGTACGGGGATGAAAATGCGGCTGGCTTTTTCGGTGGCGGTGCATACCGATCCCGAAGTGCTGTTAGTTGATGAACATTTGTCGGTTGGTGATGTGGCTTTTCAAACTAAATGTTTGAATAAGATAACTGAGTTTAAGAATCAAGGATGTGCGATTGTTTTGATTTCTCACACTGCGTCGCAAATTCAGAAAATGTGCGATCGGGCTTTGTGGCTGAAATCCGGTGAAATCGTCGCTTACGGGGAACCGGAAGTGGTAGTCGGGCAGTATTTGTCAGAAATGCGATCGTCCACAGAAAATAGCACTACCCTGCGTGCTGATGAAGCTACAAGTAGCGGTTCGCCACTGCGAGGTAATCAGAATCGCTTCGGTACTATGGAAGTAGAAATTACCGATGTCAAAGTGTCGCCAAATACGGAAATAGATAGCGGTGATGCTATTAGCATTGAAATTCATTATTCGGTGTCTCAGGAAATTTCGGCTGCTATTTTTGCCGTGACAATCAGCAGGGATGATGGTCAAAGTTGTTTTGAGACTAATACTAATCAAATGGGCAGACTGCTGCCGCTGGTGAAAGGGAAAGGCAAAATCCGGCTGCAAATAGATAGGCTGGATTTAGGAAACGGTCAGTATTACGTGAATGCTGGGGTTTACGAGGAAACTTTGGCTTACGCCTACGATTATCAGTGGCAGGTTTATCCGCTGTACGTGCGATCGACTGTAAACCAAAAAACGATTCTTTGTCCGCCGTACCGCTGGGAATTTGAGGGCAAAATGCCACTTTTGGATGTGGCCGAACCAGCCACTGCAACTTACGATTTGGATAAGAATAATCCCGCCTACGCCAAGATTTTGACTCAGTTGGAAAACAAGCAAAAACCTGACTTTTTAATGATAGGTGCTCAAAACTGCGGCACGGAATCTTTATACGGCTATCTCGCAAATCACTTGCAAATTATCAAAGAAGGTTCCCGGGATATTCACTTTTTTGAATTAAATTTTGAGCGTGGTGTTGAGTGGTACAGCAAGCAGTTGACGCGGAGTGTAGCGAGTGACAAAGTGCTGCTGTGGGAGATGACTTCTTACTATATTTATCATCCTTTGGTGGCGGAGCGAGTTTACAAGTGTTTCCCGGATGTTAAGCTGATTGTAATGCTGCGAAACCCGGTAAAACGAGCGTGGATGCACTATCATTTAGAAGTGGCGAGTGGCTGCGAAAAGTTGGATTTTGAAAAGGCGATCGCTTCTGAACCTGATAGACTCAAAGGTGAGATTGAAAAAATCAAAGCAGATGAAAATTATTACAGTTTTAATCACCAGCATTATTCCTATTTGTCGCGGGGAATTTATGTAGAACAAATCAAAAATTGGCTCGACTATTTTCCGAGAGAACGGTTGCTAATTATCAAGAGCGAAGATTTTTACGCAAATACAGGCAAAGTCTTTTCGGAAGTATTGAAATTTCTGGATATTAATGAGACTCCAAGTAAAGAATATGAAATTAATCATGTCGATGAATACAGCCCAATGCCCCCGGAAATCGCACAAAAATTGACTAATTATTTCCAACCTTACAATCAGGAACTTTCGGATTTGTTGCATGAGGAGTTTAGTTGGAGTTAGGAAAAAAATTTTTCAATGCAGAGTTCCCCGATAGGAACATGAATCATACCTCTTTCTTCTCTTCCTCTGTGCCCTCTGCGCTCTCTGCGGTTCGTAAAAAAATCTAATTCACAAACCATTTATCAGCTATAAAAATGAAACGGATATTTTTAGTAGGCTCTCCGAGAAGCGGCACAACCATGCTTCAAAGTTTATTAGCCGCTCATCCTGAAGTTATTTCTTTTCCTGAATCTAAGTTTTTTCACTATTTACTGTACAAGAAGTTTGCGGGAAATTTTCCTGGTAGGATGGAAGCTTTTTTTAAGGATGAGATTAATCGGCCTGAACTTTTGCAAGATTTTGATAATAGTCAAACTGTGGCAACTAAAGTTAGTTGGTTTGTCGGAGTTTTGGATGGTTTGGCGGCGGAACAAAACAAAAGTATTTGGTTGGAAAAAACGCCGGAGCACATATATTTTATTGAGGATATACAGCGCTTTTTGCCGGATGCTAAATTTATACATATTTTGCGAAACAGTATGGATACAATAGCTTCTCTGCATGAGGCTACTAGGAATTCTCATGATTTGTGGGGGCCTGGTTGGGATTTAAACCACTGTATCCATCGCTGGAAGGAGGCGATGTTAATTAGTCACAAATATGCTAAAAAATCTAATCATATATTAGTCAAGTATGAGGAAATTCTAGATAATAAAGTCAAAAAGTTAGAAGAAATTTGTCATTTTATGGGGATTGAATATGATGAGAGAATGCTGGATTTTTATCAAGAAAAAGCTGCTCATCTCAGTTTAAATCTGCCTTGGCATCAAGGGATTGATAGAGAGGTTAAAAGTAATAAGGTTCACAAATATCATAAAATTTTTAATAGCCTGGAAATTCGATATATTTTAGATAAGATTAAGCGAGTCAAGAGTGAAATTGCCTGGAAGTTGACGGTGGAAGTGAGCGAACCAATTTCCGATATTTGCGATCTTCCGCAAATATACGATCGCCTGTGCTGTACGATCAAACTAGAAGGAATTAAACTCGGTATTATTGAATTGCCGATTTGCGATGGCATGGTTGCGGCTTTGGTGTTGGCGGATGCGGTTGCAGCCCAGTTTGCTTGGCCAATTCTCGATCGCTTCTTTCAACGCAATCGCTGTGAAAAAGGCAATAAATTGTGGGAAACTGTGCTGAAACCATTGCACCCTAAACATGACTGGACGCTATTTTTGCAAGAATTATGGGGGCGTCCGAATTGGTATTTGGAGGATTTCTACAAACCAGAAAGCGGAGAGGGAGTCCCAACAATTACGCTCGAAAAAGATTTGATTGTCTTAGAAATTAGCGAGGAATTTGCTAATATAAAAGTTGAGATTTCTGAAATAAACGTGCTGGTGAAAATAGGCGGCGTTGCTGTCGGGATTGTCACTGTTGCGGTGGAAAATAATTTTGTTTCGGCTCAAAAATTGCGATCGACAATTAATCGAAATATTGGTTTTGAGTTGTGCGTCGCCGCCGTGCGAGAAGCTTTGCTGGGAAAACCACTCAACGGCAAGCAATGGCTACGATCGCGCTTAGCCTCTTGTGCTCAACAAAGGTCTAATTTGCCCGACGGGTTGAATGCAGCGGGTGCTGGGGGCATTTACCCCCAAAATGCGGTGATCTTCGGCAGGCGATCGGGTGCGATCGGGACGAGTGTCAGCCGTCGCGCCTCACTCCCGGCGGCGGCGCTGCCGGAAATCGAGTCAGCGGCGGCAATCGCTGGGGAACCGACAATGCACATTCCCCAAGAAAACGAGTTTCCAAAGCAAGTATTTTACGCACCGGAAATCATGGGTTCAAAATCTTCTTATCGGGAAGTTTCTCACTCAGTGAAATCTCAAGTTTTGGACAATCATAGCGTTACAAAAAAACTCCCGATTCTCTCCTACCGCCGCATTTCTCCTGACGGTTTAGACGCAGTTACTCCCCAGATTTTTGAACAACAGTTACACAATCTCAAAAATCTGGGTTATTACAGTGCGAGTTGGGAAAATTGGCGAAGCGCGAAACTGGCTAAAACTCCTTTACCCGGTAAAGCTATATTGATGACTTTTGACGGCGGCTATCTCGACTTTTTCCAATATGCTTGGCCTCTGCTAAAACGCTTCGATTTTACAGCAACTGTTTTTCTCGTAGCGGAGTCAATAGGAAAGACAAATAGTTGGGAAAAAGCCGAATTTGAAGAAGTGCAGTTAATGGGATGGCCGGAAATTCGGCAACTGCGGGATGCCGGAATTGAATTCGGTTCTATGTCTGCTACTCATCCACCTTTGACTGCATTGTCGCCGACAGAAATTGTGCGGGAGGCAGCCAAATCCCGTGCTATCTTGGAACGGGGATTAGAGAAATCTGTTAAATGTTTTGCCTATCCTTACGGGGATGTCGATCCAATTGTAGCGCATTTAATTGGAGCGAGTGGATATACTTTTGGTGTATCATATAAATTAAATTTTAGCAGTTTTGACGATTCTTTATTGTCGCTGCCCCGCATTAAAGTTACAGGAGAAAATTTTTTATGGCAATTAGGTTTGTAGGGTGCGTCAGCCAGCGAGATTTTTCCCTCAACTAACAATCTCTCAACTGACGCACCTTACAAGTGAAATCGCTTAATCAATCCCTTGATTTTTCTCTGCAAATAACCGCCTAATCCTCGGGAAATTTTCTCAAATTTATAATAAAATAAAATCTCCATCACCTCTTCTGTTTTCATATACTTTAAATAAGAAATCATTTTATCGGTTAGTTCATCATTAACATCATCGATATACTTTCTCACCGCCAACCTTTCCGAAATATTCCATTTCCGATCAAACTTGCGGTGCATTTCCGTCTCATAATCCCGAAAATCTGATATTTTCCCATCCAAATACCTTTGAATATATTTCCCCGCGATTTGGGCACCATCCATCCCGTGTCTAATCCCTTCGCCGCCCAACAAATTTATTGTCGAGACAGTATCACCGATCGCAATTATATTATCCTTGCAATAAATATCCTTCAAACCAGGATTGTACTTCAGCGTCGAACCGTGTTTGTCAATAATTTTATAATTTTTTGACTTCAGATATTCATCAATCAGTAAATCAATATATTTTTTCAGCGGTGACAAATGCCTCACCGTTTTGGGATCTAAAAAAATGCGACCCGCACCAACTTTCAGCCTGTTTGGTTCCATCGGGAATATCCAGGAATAACCATCGGGCATCCATTTTTTGCCCAAAAAGAAGATTAAATCACCGCTGTATTTATTATAAACTTCTGGCTCTACTTCAATTAAATATTCAATTCCGGTTCCCGACAAAAAATCTGGCTTATCATTCTCTTTTTCGTACATAATCGCCCTAGCAAAGCCAGTAGCATCAACCAATACTTTAGTGCTAACGTTGATAATTTTACCGTCGGATAACTGTTTAAATTCGACTGTGGTTTCGCCCCTACTTTGTGAATGTCCGGTGTAGCGATAACCAAGCCAAACTTCACCACCAAATCGCTCAACTTCGCTGGCCAAAAATGCTCTAAATTTAGCAAAGTTGAGAACAACTCCCAAGCTTTCGGGAGACTCCCAAGTTTGACTGACTTTGCTAGTTTCAATAGTAAGTTTATGCCAAAAACTGCCGATAACGGACTCTGGTAAATCGAATTTAGAGAGGGTTTCTAGAGGCGTGGCGGCGCTAGAGAAGTCATTTTTATTAAAATTGTCGTTTTGCTCTGCCAGCAAGACTTTGTGGCCGGATTGGGCTAGGATTCTCGCGCAGTGACCGCCTGCTGGGCCTGCTCCTACTATTACTATGTCAAAAGTTTTTAAATTCATTTTGCTTTTAACTCGCTTCCAATGTCAAAACACCCGCAGACATATCAACTACTAACCGCCGAGTTTTCAGCCACTGGCGGCCGATTAAAATTTCAGGTACTCCGTCACCCACATGAACGGGAATGTCAAACTCTTGCTCATCTATGCGTACTTTTCCTGCATAAAGATCGAAATCAAATTCTCCCTTTGCTGTCCGCATTTCTTGTCGCCTAATATAAATCCAATCAAGTCCCTCGAAATCTTGTTCGTCCATTGCTAACCAGCCCGAAAAACCTGTATCTAGCAGAGCATCAACAGGTAATTCTAAGCCGTTATTAGCAATCAATTCAACTTCAAAAAATAGCTCGCCCTCATCACCAAATCTTCCTTCAATCATATTGAGCCGCACGCCCCTGTATTGTTGATGCGGAAAAGGTAGGGGATAGCATTTGGGTGTTTCTGGCGGCACATTTTGGTAGCCGCCATATCATCCTTGTCGATAAAATATTCCCCGCTATCAGGTTCAACCGCCATGTACCAGTTGTAGTGACTGTCAATTAATTCTGGTTTAAGGCGATCGAAAATTACTTTGCAACGCTTGCGAAATGCCGATCTTTCAGCTCGCCACTGGGCTTTTTTTTCTTCTGACCACTGAATTTCTGGGAACAGTCTTCCCCGCCGCACGGTACGATTTGGTTTCACGTTAGTCATTGTTTTTTCTCCCTTATATTCCCATATTTCTGCAATCTGATTGTACCATAAACTTCTATTTCATTGTTGGTTTTCCTTTGTGTGAGATGATACTATGTTGTCGATCGTCAAAAACTATAAGAAATGACTGAAAGCATTGATTCATAGTTGGCTAAATTTTTCCTTGAAGCCGATTGGCTTCAAACAACAGTCGCTTGACTTCTTCCTCAGTTAAACTATCTCTGTTCAACCGATTCACATAGTCAGCTACATAGGCAGCGGTTACATAACTGCTGAATAAAATTACTTTCTTGTGAGCACCCCCCGAAATGGGTTCATCAGAATTTTTACCGACTGTAAAAACACAATTTTCTTCGGGATTACCGTAAGTATTTTTGGGAGCTTCTTGTGATTCGTACCAAAAAACTTTGTACTTTTTGGAAACAGGGGGCTTTACAACCAAAACGTTAATATTGGAAGGCAAATCATCATCCAAGATCGTTTTGCCTTGCGACAGCCAATCCATAAGCGCTTTTTTATCGCCCGACACTTCATAAACAGCATCGTCATCAGAATAATCACCGTAAGTCCCAATCAAACTGCTAATGAAATTGCTAGTAATTTGATCGTTGCTTTGCAGATGAAAATATTTAAGCTTAGATAAAATATCTTGGCAATAAACAAAGATTTTCCAGGCGTCAATGATGCTTGCGTGAGCTGATATAAGTCTGCGTTCTACGCTTCTTTTGCGTCCAAATCCAAGGTAGACAGCATGAGCATCGCTGGAAGTAGAAGCAGCGATAAAACATCCAATATTAAGGCTGTTACCGTAATTTGAATCGAATCTTTTTCGGCGGTTAGCTTCTCCCACAAAATCCTCCTATTCGCTCTATGGCTATCAACTAATGACCTTAACTATATAGTAGGACTAATGAGTTCTTCAGTCCTATCCAAGAAGACTTTAGCTTTGAGGCAGGGGTTTAAACCCCTGCCGTACTGAGGGAAATAGGGTGTTTGTTGACACCCGTGGTGGGGCAGTACCCACCCTACGATTCTAGCTATTTACACGCTAACAGGAGACTGTTTGCGGCTGAATGTTGCTAAGATGCGATCGCACATTTGCGACGGAGTTAATCCCAAACTGGCAAATGATTGTTCAGGCGTTGCATGATCTACTAATGTATCGGTTACACCCAACCGCATCAGTGGCACGAGGACATTATTGTCGAGCAAAGATTCGGCTACTGCTGAACCGAATCCGCCCATCAAACAGCCTTCTTCCATTGTGACAACTTTGCCGATTCGCTGTGCTAAAGGCAAGATTAATTCTGTGTCCAAAGGCTTGACAAAACGCGCATTGATGACGGTTGCTTCAATGCCGTGTTCGCTCAGAATCTCGGCGGTTTGCATTGCCGGATAAACCATTGAACCGTAACCCAAGATCAGCAAATCGTCGCCGTTGCGGAGAATTTCGGCTTTGCCGATCGGCAATTCTTCCCAACCTTCCTCCATCAAAGGCACACCGTAACCATTGCCGCGCGGGTAACGCATGGTGATCGGGCCGCTTGTGTGGTTGATTCCCGTGACTACCATCCGCTGCAATTCTGCCTCATCTTTTGGTGCCATAACTACCATATTTGGCAGGCACCGCAAGAAGGCAATGTCGTACATCCCTTGGTGAGTGGGGCCGTCAGCACCGACAATGCCTGCGCGATCCAAACAGAAGAAAACTGGCAAATTTTGGATGCAAACATCGTGAATTATTTGGTCATAGCCTCGCTGCACAAATGTCGAGTAAATTGCCACAACCGGGCGCATTCCTTCGCAGGCTAAACCAGCGGATAAAGTCACGGCGTGCTGTTCGGCAATCCCGACATCAATGTACTGTTTAGGCAGTTTTTCATGAAGTTTATCCAGGCCTGTTCCGGTTGCCATAGCAGCGGTAATGCCGACAATTTTTGGATTATCTTCTGCTAGCTTGACGAGGGCGTGGGCAAAGACTTTCGAGTAAGCTGGAGGCTTTGGTTTAGTGGAGGGAATGCCTTTGCCCGTGGCTAAGTTAAAGGGATTTTGGGCGTGATATCCTACTTGGTCTTTTTCGGCGATCGCATATCCTTTGCCTTTCACCGTCACCACATGAACCAACACCGGCCCTTGGATAGTATGAGCTTGTTTGAAAGTGGCAATTAACTCTTCCAAATTGTGTCCGTCTACCGGGCCCATGTAAGTAAAGCCTAATTCTTCAATTACGGCTCCAACTTTCGAGACGGCCAAGCGTTTCATCCCTTCCTTGAGGCGTTCCATTTCTGGAGTAAAAGTTTCGCCCACAAAGGGAATGTGTTTGAATTGTTCCTCTAAGTTATCTTTGAGAAACTGCACCGGTGCCGACAATCGCATCTTGTTCAAATAGCGGGTAATTGCGCCGACGTTGGGCGAGATTGACATCTCGTTGTCGTTGAGCACAACTAACAAATTGGTTTTCGGCATATGGCCCGCGTGGTTGATGGCTTCGAGTGCCATGCCGCCCGTCAATGCGCCGTCGCCGATGACTGCTACAGTTTTAAAGTTTTCCCCTTTGAGGTCGCGCGCCATCGCCATTCCTAACGCTGCGGAAATGCTTGTGGAAGCGTGGCCTGCGCCGAAGTGGTCAAATTTGCTCTCGCAGCGCTTGAGATAGCCTGCAACGCCGTCTTTTTGGCGTAGGGTGTGGAATTGGTTGTAGCGGCCGGTGATTAATTTGTGAGGATAAGCTTGGTGGCCGACATCCCAGGTAACTTTGTCGCGATCGAGGTCGAGTGTTTGGTAGAGTGCTAAGGTCAGTTCGACTACACCCAATCCTGGGCCGAGGTGGCCGCCGCTAGCGGCTACAGTTTCTAAATGCTTTTCTCGAATTTGTCGGGCAATTTGTTCGAGTTGATGAATCGAGAGGCCGTGTAATTGGTTTGGGTGAGTCAGTTCGCTGAGATGCATATTTTAAAATCTTGCTCCTGTGAATCAGGACGAATCCTTAACAGATATAGGTTGTGCCTGCGAGGTTGGGTACGCGCAAACGTTAGAATAGTTTAACGGTTATTTGAGAAAAACTGTTAGGCGTAAGATTTTTGTTAGTTTTGGCCTGGTAATTATAGTTAATAAATTGTGCGCCGTCAATCGATTTTCGATTTTCGATTTGAGATTTTCGAGGCGACCCCACGGATAAATGCGGGGGCTTGAGGATTTTCGATTTTCGATTTTGGATTGATTGCACGGATAAATCACGTGGCGGGTACCACCTTTGAAATTCGTGGTCAATATAAAAAAGCTTATGTTGTTAGTTCCTAATCGCTAGTTGTTAGCTGCATGGAGATTTTTAAGCATTTTTAACTGCTTTTTGTAGCGATGGCTGACTTTTTAGCCATCTTGTTTCTGCAAGCGGACTATGATACAAAATCATTAACTGTGATGGAGCATCTCATATTTGTAAAAACACTTCTTCTGGCTCCTTCCTTCTGCCTCTTTCCTCAAAACTCCAATTTCTAGCTTGGCTGCTTTCATTGAGATGCTCCCCTGTGAAGTGTGATTTATATACAGCGTATTCCAGGTTTATGAAGTACACCCCAGAAACCAGGTTTCTTTACAGTTCTCGCATCCTTACTCATTCTGTTCAAAAAACCCGGTTTCTCGCGATCTACATCTAAATGGAATATGCTGTAAATCAATGACCTCTACCAGAAATCATTCCATTTACACTGGGAAAGTTTTCCCGAATTGGGATAGTAGAGAGCTGCGACGCTCGAAGCATTGTTTTGTCAGCTCAAAAGTCGATTCGGGCGACGGCGAGAGACTCTCCCTTACTCCGCTGATGGCAAAGGAGTTTCCGCTTCTTCGGGCGGCGGAATTTCCGCAGGAGTCGATTCGGGCGCCGGCGAGGGACTCTCGCTATCGGGCGGCGGAATTTCCGCAGGAGTCGATTCGGGCGACGGCGAGGGACTCTCGCTATCGGGCGAGGGAGTCTCCGAAGGACTTGGGGCGGGAGTTTCCGGCGGTGGGGGAACTTGTGCGGGCTCTGGCTGGGGGCTTTGGAGGCTTTGCACCCACAAACCTAAACCGCCGCCGGCTAATATCAGCCCCAACACCCCCAGTAGGGGCAGCGGCAGCTTGGAGCGCTGTTTTTGAAAGGGTTCCGGGGCGGGGGAAGTTTCGGGGTACAACAACTGTTTGGACGATTCTGAAAGCTGAGATTCTGGAATCCTCCCGGACTTCTGGAGGGACGCAGCGACGAGGGAAGGCGGCAGCGACACCGAGGGTGACACTGGCGCTGAGGCCACCGCCGGATCAAACAGTACCAATCTCTCCGGCGACATCCGACAGTGAGTCGCCACCACGGAGGTGTTGTCATAACCGTTTTTCTCGTTGGCGAGACGAATCCAAGACTGAACTGCTGCTTCCAAAGACATTTTGCCCTCAAGCACCTCTGGGGCATAATTCTCCCAAGATTTCTCTACCCAGTCGTTGTCGCTCAAACCGTCGGAACACAGCAGCAGTACGCCTTCCTCTTCGACAATAAATCGCTGAATCGTCGGGCGCAGGAAATCGGCATCCCGCGTTCCCAAAGCTTGAGTCAGGGCTCCTGCATCCGATCGCACTTGAGTCTCCCAGTATAAACAATGTCCTAGCTGGACTTCCCTTGAGGCTACGTCGTCGTCCACAGTCAGCCGGTGACAGTAATTTTTGCCAATCCAATAAGCGCGGCTGTCTCCAACATTGACTAAATAAAGTTCATGACTGTTATTCGAGGGCAAATCCTCGGAAATTTTCACTTTTTGAGGCAACTGGAGGGCCATCACCAAAGTCGTCCCCATCCGCTGCCGCAACTCTTTTCCCTGCTCATTATTTTGAGCGGAAATCACATTATTCACAACTCTGACTATTTCTTCGAGTTGCTTAATTACCATTGTTGGCGTCATCAACTCTTCTTGTTGAGTGATTTCGGCGAGCAAATTTTGGATTAAAGCTTTCATGGACTGGACGGCTAATTGACTGGCAACTTCTCCTCCTTCGTGGCCTCCAACCCCGTCACAAACCATTGTCAAATAAGGAATTAGTTTCTCGCCCCCTGAAGTTTTGCTAAATTGAAAATCAGCAGCAATCGGATAGCAACTGTCTTCATTTTGGGAGCGCTGCGGCCCGGTATCTGTCATGCCGACTACTTCTAAGTGCAGAGGCAATTTAGCGGCTTGTTCTAATAGTAAATCGTTTAGTTCCAGGGCGATCGCGTCGAAATTCATGCTGCTGCGGCGCATAAACTGACAAATTTCTCCGAGTTTCGACTGCACCTCGGGTTGCGCGGATTCCACCAAACCTGACCACACATCTCCCAAATCCCGCAGAGTCGGTACAAAATTTCCCCGGTGCAGTTCCAGCAGGCGTACCCGCCAACCTTCCACCCGCAAATTTTCCGGTACCAGCAAACTCGAAGCGACTCCCTGTTCCGACAGCGGCGTCCACAGTTGGAGCATTTGCCACAGCCAGTATACTTGGCGCGCGCCGGTTGTCCCAGACCAAGCTTGTAAAATAGAAGGATACAGGCTGCCGAAATTATTAATTGGCACATTTTCCAACAACAGCACCTCTGCCGCTTCCGGTGCTTCCCCCAAGGCACAAAAACCGTATACTTCCGGCGTATGCAGCCGTTGGGGATACAAATGCAGGTAAGGCATAATCGTATCCGGCAGTTGTTCCGGGACGCTGGGAGGCAAAGCTGGACGGCTGTCGAGCCAGATTTGGGGTGCAATGACAAAGTATCGATCGGCTATTACCTTACCCGCCGGCACTTCCTCGGCTGCTTGCCCCACCGCCCACACATAGCGATAAATTAAATCCGTTTCGCACGCTGCACAGTGCTGGCGGCCAAAGGTATTGCGGGGATCTGGACAGCTAAGATTCGGGCAATAAATGGGTTCGGAGAAACTGCTGATCATATCGAAATAGTTTGTGTAAAAACATTCTGAAGATATTTGATTCGCCAGCCCAAATTCATGAGCTTGAGAATAAACTGATTTTAGGCCCTATCAATTTCTTAACTGCCTTTGGGCCCCTAGAAATTGTAGTTTCTGCCAGTCTGCACCGGCTAAAATTGTAATCTAAGTTACTAAACTCTGACTTGGAGTACGATGGAAGCCTCAACCTGGTACCACGGCGCGAAAAATCGCTCTGAGGGGCTGCAAGTCGCAAACCCTTGCATAGTCAGTTGTTGGCAATTCTTAAATCTTAAATTTCCAATCTAAGATCTAAATAGTATCACCTATTCTTTTTATGATCTTGACTCCTACGCTCCTTTGGCTGATAGCTGGGTCTTTGCTCTGTTTGGCAGAGATCTTTCTCCCCACTGCTTTTGTCGCTTTTATGATGGGACTGAGCGCCTTCGCCGTAGCTGGATGCTCTCTAGTTCTACCTTACGTTAATTTACAAATATTCCTCTGGATGGTATTTTCGACAGTTTTTGTGCTGCTGTCTCGGCGGTTGATACCAAAAGGCACGGCAAGGGCGATCGCAGATTCTCAGGAAGCAAAAACTTTAACAGAAATTCCCCCCGGAGAAGCCGGCCGAGTCATTTATGAGGGGAATTCTTGGCAAGCTCGCTGCGAAGACACGAAGGCCACTATCCCCCCCAACCAAAACGTAATTGTCGTCGGGCGTAAAGGCACTACTCTGATAGTTTTGCCAGAAAATCTCTTGCATTCTTAAACAAAATGTGGAATTGGGAATTGGAAATTGGTAGTTGGGCATTGGGCATTGGGCATTGGGCATTGGGCATTGGCAATAACCAATAACCAATAACCAATAACCAACAGTTAACAATCAACAATTATTAGGAGTCAGTTGTGGAACAAATTTTTTTACTTGTATTTTTAGCACTCGGCGGCTCAGCCCTCGCAGGTTCCGTCAAGATTATCAATCAGGGAAATGAAGCGCTGGTGGAAACTTTAGGTAAATACAGCGGCAAGAAACTGGAACCCGGTTTAAATTTTGTCACGCCGTTTCTCGATCGCGTCGTGTACGAGCAAACCATTCGGGAAAAAGTCTTAGATATTCCTCCGCAAGCTTGTATTACCCGCGACAACGTTTCCTTCACCGTTGATGCTGTGGTTTACTGGCGCATTGTAGACTTGGAAAAAGCTTGTTACAAAGTAGAAAATCTCCAGTCAGCAATGGTAAATATGGTGCTGACTCAAATTCGCGCCGAAATGGGTCAACTGGATCTAGAACAAACCTTTACTGCTCGTTCTCAAATTAATGAAATATTGCTCAGAGATTTAGATATTGTTACTGATCCTTGGGGAGTGAAAGTAACGCGGGTAGAATTGCGGGATATTATCCCTTCTAAAACTGTACAGGAATCGATGGAATTGCAGATGGCAGCCGATCGACGGAAGCGAGCGGCAATTCTGACATCCGAGGGCGAACGCGAGTCAGCAGTTAACAGCGCCAAAGGTAAAGCAGAAGCGCAAGTTCTGGATGCAGAAGCGCGCCAAAAAGCGACTATTTTGGAAGCGGAAGCTCAACAAAAGGCGATCGTCCTGAAAGCTCAAGCAGAACGCCAAAGTCAGGTTTTGAAAGCTCAAGCTACTTCGGAGGCCTTGCAAATTATCGGCAAAACTCTGCAAAATGACCCCAATGCTCGCGAAGCTTTACAATTTTTGCTAGCTCAAAACTATCTGGATATGGGTCTAAAAATTGGCACCAGCGACAGCAGCAAGGTCATGTTTATGGACCCGCGCAGCATTCCCGCTACGCTCGAAGGAATGCGATCGATCGTTGGGGAAGGTAATAATAATGAGGTGAAAAAGTAGTCTTAGTTAGAATGAGCAATTGAAAGAGACTGCTAAGTCTGTATGAGGGATGAAACTCCTCATACAGACTTAGCATGAATAGCAAAAATGATTCTGTCATCACGCACCACATTATTAAATAATGGGCGTTGCTGAATTAAGATATAATTGATTATGAGAGCAATTCACAAAAAACAATTTAACCCAAGTTATATTCTATGAAATGTCCTAAATGTAAGTCAACTCATATCAATAAAAATGGGCGTAAAAAAGGTAAGCAGAACTACCTGTGTGTTACCTGTGGTAGACAATTTATAGACTGCTATGAACAGCACAGAGGTTATGCTCAAGAAGTGAAAGACGAATGCCTAAAAATGTATGTTAATGGCATGGGTTTTAGGGAGATTGAAAGAGTCAAAGGTGTACATCATACGACAATTATGAATTGGGTTAAACAACTAGGATAACTCACAACCCATAAAATCCTTATTAAGATGCAAAATTTCAGGTTTCACCCTTTTTAAATTGGCTAACCCTCTCTGGAAATCGCCTGGTATCTATTTAGGAATGAGAATTAAATAACTTCCACAAGTTTGTGGGACGGGCGTCCCGCCCATCCTTTTTGGACGGGCGGGACGCCCATCCCACAATAACAATTAAAATTGTAAGTTATTTAATTCGCGATCCTTAAACATCGATATTCAGGCAACTTCTCTTCGCCGTCAACCTAATAACTCGACACAGTTAAAACGATCGCCTCCCTATCTCCCAACACCAAACCATACTCCAAACCCTCAACCACCGCTTGATAAGAAGCATCCAAAATATTCCCAGAAACCCCCACAGTCGTCCAGCGGTCTTGACCGTTGCTAAACTCAACCAACACGCGAGTTTTAGCAGAAGTTCCCGCACCGGAGTCGAGAATCCGCACCTTATAATCGGTTAAGTTAAAATCAGTAATTGCCGGATAAAAATTCCGCAAAGCCTTCCGCAAAGCCGCATCAAGTGCCGAAACAGGCCCATTTCCTTCCGCGCATTCCAGAATATCTTGACCGTTAACAGTCACTTTCACGGTTGCTAAAGAATTAACTGTTTCCTCCCTACCTTTATCGCAGTGAACTTGAAAACCTTTGATTTCAAATAAACGCTTGCGCTTTCCCAAAGCCTCCCGCATTAACAATTCAAAAGAAGCCTCAGCCCCCTCAAATTGATATCCCTGACTTTCCAAATCTTTCAATTTTTCCAAAATTTGGCGGCAAGCAGGATTTTTGCGATCGAGATCCATTCCAAAAGTGCGGGCCTTCGCCAAAACATTGCTTAAACCCGCTTGATCGGAAATCACAATTCGCCGCCTATTGCCAATTTTTTCCGGTTCTAAATGTTCGTAAGTTAACGGATTTTTCTCAACAGCCGATACGTGGATTCCGCCTTTGTGAGCAAAAGCAGAAAGACCGACAAAAGGAGCACGGTCATCGGGAGCAAGATTGACAATTTCACTAATCGATCGACTTACTTGAGTTAATCTAACTAATTGCTCGTCTTCAATGCAATTCTGACCCAACTTTAGCTGAAAATTAGGAATCAAGGAACATAAATCGGCATTGCCGCAGCGTTCGCCATAACCGTTAATAGTTCCCTGTACCATCCTCACTCCTTCCCGCACAGCAGCCAAAGCATTAGCAACCGCCACTCCTGAGTCGTTGTGAGTGTGAATTCCCAGTTGAACTTGAGACTTTATCCCCCCCTTAATAAGGGGTTGAATTTGAGAATTTCTCCCCCCCTTAATAAGGGGTTGAATTTGAGAATTTCTCCCCCCCTTAATAAGGGGGGGTTGGGGGGGGTGAATTTCCGCTTCCGAATTATCCCAACTTTCTATTATTTCTGCCACCTCGCGAACAACCTGACTGACTTCGTGAGGCAAAGTACCGCCGTTAGTATCGCAAAGAACCAGCCATTCTGCACCGGCATCGGCAGCTACTTCTAAAGTTTTAATAGCATAATCTCGATTGTGTTTGTAGCCGTCAAACCAGTGTTCGGCATCGTAAATAACGCGCCTTCCCTGACTCCGCAAATATTCAATTGTATCTCGAATCATCGCCAGATTTTCTTCGAGCGAGGTCTTCAAACTTTCAATAACGTGCAAATCCCACGACTTGCCAAACAGCGTCACCCAACGAGTACCGGCGGACAAAATAGCCTGCAACATTTCATCATTAGCTGCCGTAGTTCCCGGCCGCCTAGTCGAACAAAAAGCTACAACTTCTGCTTGAGTTAGGGGCTGTTCTTTGAGACGCCAAAAAAATTGTACGTCTTTAGGATTCGCCCCCGGCCAGCCGCCTTCAATAAAGGGAATTCCTAAACTGTCTAACTGTCGAGCAATTCGCAGTTTGTCTTCGAGAGATAAGGAGAGTCCCTCGCACTGAGCACCGTCTCGCAGCGTGGTATCGTAGATCCAGAGCCGATTTGTCATGGGAAATTGCGATCGAGAAATTGCTAATATATCACTTACCATATTAGATGAATTTATTTGAATTTAATGCGATAATATATAGGAAAATTAACATAAATCTAACTGGGGTAAATTGCTGTGGTCAAGGTACAAGCGCAAGGAAAAACATTTGAGTGCGATCGCGGAGCGAATCTCCGTGAAGTTTTGCTCAAAAACGGCATTGATGTCTACAACGGCAACGCCAAAGTCATCAACTGCCACGGCCTCGGCACTTGCGGCACCTGCGCCGTCACCGTCGAGGGCGAAGTTTCCGAGCCCCAGTGGCGCGAAAAAGCCCGACTTTCGGTTCCTCCCCATTCTCCCGCCTCCAATCGCCGTTTGTCCTGCCAAACCAAGGTTTTAGGCGATATTAAGGTGACAAAATATGACGGTTTCTGGGGCCAAGGCTCTGAAACTGTCTGGAAACCACAAGCATAGATTTTTTGTTAAGGAAGGCAGATAGGACGATCGCCTTGCCAGATAATCTGTAAGACTTGTGCAAAAATTCTAACTGTAAGGTGCACGCGGGGCACCTTACCATAAAGAAACCCGAGAGGTCAATCGATTTTAGATTTTAGATTTTAGATTTTAGATTGAAGCATTGACCCCACGGATAAATTCGGGGGCTTGTTTATGGGATACACGTTTTTTATTTATTTCTCCACGGATAAATCCGGGGGCTTGTATCCTAGATGCTTTCGGTCAAAAAGCTCAGACAGTCCATATAAAAGTTAATGAATTCATCTAAAGATATTCTGATTATTGGCGGCGGAATAATTGGTCTTTCGCTAGCAGTAGAACTGAAATTGCGAGGGGCATCTGTCGCGGTTCTCACCGCCGATTCTAAACCACCGACGGCCCGGGCTGCCGCTGGAATGCTTGCCCCGCAAGCCGAACGAATTCCCCCTAGTCCGATGTTGGATTTGTGCTTGCAAAGCCGCGCACTGTATCCCGCCTGGGTGGAACAGCTAGAAGATATTACCGGATTGAAAACGGGATATTGGCGATCGGGAATTCTCGCACCAGTTTGTCAAAATGAGCCTCAAGAAAAGCCACTTTTGTCAAACCTTAATTATCAATGGTTGGACAGAGATACTGTTCGCCAGCACCAGTTTGGATTAGGTCAAGAAGTAATGGGCGGTTGGTGGTATCCTGACGACGCTCAAGTTGACAACCGCGCTTTATTTCGGACGCTTCAGGCCGCAACTAAAGAATTGCAGATTGAGATTATTCAAGGCAATGCAGGGGAAATTATTCGGCAGGGAAACCGAGTTGTTGGCATTGAAACAACAGCAGGAAAATTGCAAGCAGACCGTTATGTTTTGGCTGCCGGTGCTTGGTCTGAGCAGTTATTGAATGTTCCTGTTTTTCCAAGAAAGGGACAAATGCTGTCAGTATGTGTACCAGAAGATTGTGGAGTTATCCAGCCCCTGCAAACAGTTCTATTCGGGACGGGCATTTATATTGTGCCGCGTCAAGATGGCAGAATTATTATTGGTGCAACTAGCGAAAATGTGGATTTTACACCGGGCAATACGCCTGCAGGAATGCACACTTTGCTAGCAGGAGCGATTAAGTTATATCCCGAATTACAAAATTATCCGATTCTGGAGTTTTGGTGGGGATTTCGGCCTGCTACGACCGATGAGTTGCCGATTTTGGGTGCTAGTGCTTGGGAGAATTTGACATGGGCTACGGGGCATTACCGCAATGGCATTTTGTTGGCTCCGGTGACGGCTAAATTGTTGGCGGATTTGATTGGGAATCAGAACTCAGATCCGTTATTGGCTGCTTTTCATTATTCGAGGTTTCCTGAATCTTGGAAGGTTGAACATGGTAAATAGTGAGATTTTTTGCTTTTTTTAAGACGAGGAAGAGCCTGGAAACGAGAAACGAAAGTCAACCAAAAGGATATTTTTTGCTATAATCAAATCAGCACAATAGGGTTTTGTAAGTTATGACTTTCAGTGATGTGGTCGAGACGATCAAGAATCTTTCTACTGACGAAAAACAAGAGCTTCAACTGTTGTTGAAGCAATATCTCCGGGAAGAACGTCGCGAAGAGATGTATCAAAACTTTAAGTCAGCGCAGATTGAACAACAAAAAGGTGAACTGAAATTTTTCGCTAACATCAATGAACTCAGAGTAATGATAGAGGAATAATCGTGGAAGTCAGTTTCAGTTCTTCATTCAAGCGTGCTTTCAAAAAGCGAATCAAAGGCGATGCTGATTTGGAGGCTAGGTTTTGGCAAAAGCTGGAGCAGTTTATCAGAGATCCGTTTGAACCAAGCTTAAAAACTCATAAATTGTCCGGTAGGCTCAAGGAGTTTTGGAGCTTTAGCGTAGATTACGACGAAAGGGTACTTTTCTACTTTACAGAAGACGGAAAAGCCGTCTTTGTAGATTTGGGAAGTCATGATGAAGTATATTAATCGACAGAACAGTTGCTACAGTAATCTGTATCTGTAGGGTGCATAGTTTACACCTTACCGCTGTAAGTAGCGCGCCAAACCATTTTTTGGTAAGTCTTGAATTAGTTCGCATCCTGTTTTTTGGGTTGGTTTAATTCCCTGCATTTAGCGGCAGCCAAATCGTAAGCATTTTGGTAATCGCTACCGCCTAACATCAAATCCCCGTAATATTCATAAGGTTGATTGCCATAAATCGGCAGCGGGTCGTCTTCAGGATAATCTTCTTTTGATTCTTCGAGGATTGCTTTGAGTTTCTTGACGCTGAAGCGCTGGACTGGGAAGTAATGAATGTCTTGAGCGATGAAACCGAGATGGGGAAAGGTTGGGTCAACAATTCGCTCGTCGAGTTCAATCCAGCTATACTCGATGGGTTTATATGGCACTCCGGGCACAGCTAAAAAGCCTTGAACATAAATCGCGCCCTCGGTGGCTAATGCTGCTTTACAAGCGTTGTCAAAGCAGTTTTTACGGTTGCTTTTGATGCGAGTCGCCATTTCAATAGAAAGCGTCTCATCTAATAGTTCGGTCATAACCCATTTCTAGTCGCGTGTGCGATTAGATTGTAGCAAATCCGAGCTATCTCCGAGCACAAAAAACGCAGGCAATTGCGATCGTCCTTCAAATTATATTCTCAAGGAGTTGATCCAAAATCCTCTGCGCTTCTGGATGTTGTGCCAGCTTTGGTTTCCGGGGCGGGCGGTTTGTCGATCGCCCCTATAGCCCGCCAATAAAAAGTTTTCGCCAGTATCCCAACTTTTGAGCGTGCGATCGAGTTGAGGGTAGATCCCGGTACGGTAAAGTGTGGCACAGACGATGCAAGCAAAAATAGCGGCATACTACATCACCAAAGGTCGATCGTGCAACCAATCAATCATATTAATGCCTTCCGGTGCAGCAATTTGTTCGGCTGCTAACAGGCTTCACAGTTTTTTTTGTAAACAAACCAGAGTTGTGATAACCTCATAAATGTGCAAAAATCGGTTCCCACAAAAAAACCTTTGGAAGAAACGGGGAAAGTCCGGGGTAAATCCGCCACTGTCCCGCAACTGTGATGCTAAGCTAAGCACTTATCCACACACCATAGATATACTGAATGAAAAGCGCGATCAAAAAGTCGGATTTTGTGCTGGCTCCTTATATGAATAGCAACAATGTGAAAGCTACTTGCCAAATACTCAATACAGTTATTCCTTATATATTCTTATGGTTTTTAGCATTTAAAGCTGCTGCTATTTCTGTATTCTTGCTGCCGCCGATAATGGTGTTAATGACACTTTTTTCAGGACGTTGTTTCTCTTTGATGCACGATTGCGGACACTATTCTCTTTTTAGTTCCAAAAAAGTCAATCGCCTTATGGGTTTTCTGCTAGGTATCATCAATGCGATTCCTCAGTACCCCTGGTCGAGGGGGCACGCTTATCACCACAAACATAATGGTAATTGGGATATGTACCGAGGCCCTTCGGCGTTGATATCCACCGAAAAATTTGCGGCGCTAAGTCCATTTAGTCAAAAGATGTATCAGTTACTCAGACACCCATTGATGCTGTTTCCCGGTGGTTTTTTCTATCTAATTATTAAGCCAAGACTCGCGCTGATATTGGGAATTACGGGTTTTATCCGACATATTTTTGCTTGTCTCAAGCAAGATTTTGGCATGGGTTTATCTGCAATTATTGCTTCTTATAAATCCAAACATTGGTATACGACGGCTGAGTTTTGGGATTTACTGTTCAACAATATTTGTGTTCTTGGTAGCTGGATTTATCTGAGCAACTTACTGGGGTTTGGCTTTTTCTGGAGTGTTTACTCAATTGTCATGACCTGTTCTGCAGCGATATTTATCTGTATTTTCTTTGTTCAGCATAATTTTGACGGTTCCTACGCTCATAAAGCAGAAAATTGGGACTATCTTCTGGGCGCAATTGAAGGCAGTAGTTACCTAAAATTACCGACTATTCTCAATTGGTTTTCTGCTGATATTGCTTACCACAATATTCATCATCTTTCTGAGCGAATACCTAACTATAATCTTCAGGCTTGTCACAATACTAATATTCACCTGCTGGCTAATTCAAAATCACTGAGAATTCGCGATATTCCTGACTGCTTCCAATTCATTCTTTGGGATGCTGCTTCAGATAGTCTGCAATCGATTAAATTATTTCATCAACAAGAAGAAATTCCCTTGAGTAATATAGCTAATTAAAATCGGTGGGCAATAAATTTGGTTGCTTTTTTATCACCAAAATCCTATGATTAGGGATGCAGCTAGTGGCATAAATTTTAACAGTAACTTTCCTAGTTAAGTAGGTGGTTACAAATAAACATTAGATGGGTCTGGCGGGTTTAACCGGGAGCTATGCTAGCAGCCTGTTATTCTGACAAAACCCGCCCTCCTCGTGACCAGTTTATTTGCACCAACAGGACTTACGCAATGACGCTATATATAGCGCATTAAGGATCTGGCGATCGCCAACAGTCTGACTCAGGCGATCGCTAGATAAAAAGAGAATCAATGTGTGTTTGAATTGAGGAGTCAACTAAATAAATTTCAGCTTAAGAGAGGCATGTTTAAGCTCTTGGCTGAGGTAATCTGCTAACAAACTAGCTTTTAACTGATACCAATTTTCAAAAATCATGCAACAGTAGCTAGGGCTGACAAAATGTAATCCCATCCAGTTATAGATGCTATTGTCTCTGTATAAAATTCTTTAAGATAAGCGCAAACTTTTTCTTTAATACCATATCAATCATCATAAATGTCCCAACTCAGTTCTTGTTTAATGTGCTGCTATACTCTTTCGATTGGATTCAATTCAGGGCCTCCGGGTGGTTGGAATATCAAGATAACATGAGCGGGTATTTTTAGCTTACTACCATGATGAAATCTCCCATTATCTAATTGGATAAGATTTAAATTATCCGGATATGGTTCTGCTAATTTAGCTAAAAATATTTGAAAGCAGAGACCCAGAAAAATGTGAGAACTCTAACCAAAAACTTTCTCCAGTTTTCGGGGCAACTGGCCCATATAAATAGAAGGCTTTAAAATTCCATTGAACTTTACCTTTTGGCTTAACTCCCAAAGCTGTAATTGTTTTTCTCTCAATCGTTTTTAAGCCAATTCTAGTTTCATCTTGAGACCAATCCTTGACCCCATTTTTTGCTGGATTAGGAGTCTTAGACTCCAACCATAAAGGCATTTTCAGCAATTTATTGAGTGTATTTTTGAAAGCGATAGCTGCTTGCTCATTTTTTTTATACTCTTTGCGTCTTGGTACTTTTAGTTTAGCTTTCATTCGATAGTGTAAGTGTTTGTATAATGTGTGATAATTGAGTGATATTTTATAGTTGTTTTCCACCCATTTCGCAATTTGCTTATAACTCTTGAATTCACAGGACTCATCACTTAACTTTTTTGACAATCCAGCTATTACGCCCTGCAAGAATTACTCGCGGTCTACCCGTTGATTGCCGTATTCCTAACAATCCTGATAGACCGCCAATACTATATTTTTTCAACCATCTATAGCGGTTCTCAAGCGTGGTGAGGTATGCCCTATGCCCACGGAGGCCACGGAGGCCTATGCCCATGAGTACCTCATCTTTCTGAGAAAGGCTATATGTACAGTAACTCTATGTACCCCTAAACGTTCAGCTACATCTGTCAGACTTAGACTATAGCCAGCTTTTAAGCAATAAAGTGCGTGGATTTTTTGTCGATTAATTACAGTTCGTTGTTGTGACAAAATTATTTTCAACTCCTTGACTGTTGCATCACTTCTTTCTTGATATAGCAATCCTAAATCATTTGTAAAAATATGTAGGGGTAGTGCTACCCCTACTCCCCGTGCCTACCCCAGTCAAGGCGGGGCAACCGGGCGTGGGGAGAGCCCCTACAAGAATTACACGAATCATTTAGGATTGCTATAGTTGACCTTCATAAAAAATCCCTTAATTTTCTGACCTTGTAGCACTTATTTGGCAAAAGGGAATTAATTCACTTGTGTCATGTGAATAGGGTATTGAGCCGAGATATGTGTAAAAAAGTGCAACATTAATCGCAATGCCTTATCAGGTAAAGGTTTGAAGTGCTACTTTGCGGTTGATGACAGCTTCGCTATTTTTAGGCCTTCTTGGCTCGCATTTTCAATCACCCAATCTGTACGGTAAGGAATAGCTGCCTCCATGACTTGATGAATGAGCGGAGAATGAAACAGCCCAGTCTCCCCGCCGAGGCTACTTCTGCTTAAGTATCACTAAGGTAATATCATCAAACACTTTTTGTTCGCCGATGTAATGGCGCAAGTCATCAATCGCAGCTTGGCGGATTTCTTCAGCAGTGCGATCGCGATTTCGGCCGATGGATTCTATCAGTGGTTCCATACCGTATAACAAGCCTTGTTCATTTCTCGCTTCTGTAATTCCGTCCGTGTAAAGCACCACCACATCTCCCGGATTTAAGTGGACTTCAGTTGATAGAATGAAATCGGCAATCTCTGAGTCTAAAGCGATCGGGAAACCTAAATCTATCGTATCGATTCGTTCCACTTCGCCGCTACACCGCACCACAATCACCTCTTCGTGCTGTCCGCTCAAGCGCAGAGTCCCCTCCTCATAGTCTAGCAAACAAAGGCTGAGATTTTTCTCGCAATTCATGCGGTTTACATTGTCATAAAGAGTGCGATTGATGGCATTTAAAAATCGCACGGGGTCAGTTTCATTGTTCACCATTAGCGTTCGCACGGCAGTTTGCGCCATAATCATTAAAACGCCGCTTTCTAATCCGTGTCCCGTTACGTCGCCGATGCCAATTTTGATGCGATCGCCGTATTGTAGTACATCGTAGTAATCGCCACCTACTTCGTCGGCGGGTTCCATAAAACCAGCAATATCAAGTCCGGGAATATTACTGAGTTCGCTCTCTTTCGGCAAAATCATTTGTTGCAGTCGGCGCGTTACGTCTAGCTCAGCACTCATTCGGATATTGTCAGCTTTCAGACGCTCGTTAAGCACCGTAATTTCTTGGTTGGCTGATGCTAATTGGGCAGTGCGTTCATCGACTTTTTGTTCTAAAGTGCGATACAGAATGGCATTTTCAAGGGAGATAGCTGCTTGAGAAGAAATGATTTTCACAACTTCCAGGCGTTCTGGTGTAAAAGCACCGATCGCGATGTTATTTTCTAAGTAAAGAATGGCGGTGAGTTTGCCTTGATTAACGATGGCGCTACACAAGATTGATTTGGGTTGGTGGGCTATAATGTAAGGATCTGTGGTAAAAATCCCTTCGCGCGTGGCTTCGCTTAAAACCACATTTTCTTGAGTGCGAGCGACGTAATTGATTATCGCCAAGGGGAGATTTTCGCTGCTAGAAACTGGAAGAGATTGCAGCACTTGGGCTTCGCGCTCAATTTCTCCTTGTGCTTGAATTTTTAAAATTCCGTTGTCGGAGAGAATGAGGAAGCCTTTTTGTGCCCCGGCATTTTCGAGGACGAGGTTCGTCAATTTGGCGAGCAATTTATCTAAGACAATTTCCCCGGCAATAGCTTGAGCAGCTTTCACGACTGTGGCTAAATCTAGCCCTTCGCCGGAACTGCTGCCTGTAGTGGAAATGGTTGTTTGGGTGACTTTCGTAGAGCTAGTTGTTGAGGTGAGAAACTGAGGATATCGCGCTTCTAAGTCTTTGACTTTGGCAAGGGCACCCCAAGTCTGGTAAGCGTAGCGAGCATCTTGGAGATAGTGAGCAGCAACGTGGCTTTGGTTGCGCCAGAGGTAAAATCGTCCCGCGAGTTCGTAGGCGAGAGCTTCTTCGTTGAGATATTCATTTTCGCGGGCGCAGGAGATAGCAGAGTCATAATATTCTCTGGCATCTTTATAGTTGCCCAGAACTCTGGCGCGTTCCCCTTCGACGAGGTAATATTTGTGCAGGTAATTCATAGGAGCGTAACTCGCCCACATTTTCATTTTTTCCTGGTTGGCAGCAACCTTTTCCAGAAAAGCCTCTTTTTCGGACTCTGGATTATCAGCAAATACTGCCAGCAGTGCTAGAGAATGATAGAAATGGAAAATAGCGACAGATGACGTAGCTAACATAGCATCTAAATAATTTTCTGCAATGGCCGCATTTTCTAGGGCTTCGCCGTAGTTTCCAAATAAATAACAGAGGATAAGTTTGTGTAAATGCAAGTCACCAATTCCGTATCTGTCTTGGTTTTCCTGCATCCTTGGCAACATCTTTACTTCGTCATAACTTTCGCCAATTAATCGACAGGTGTTTTCTGATTTTCCACTCAAATTTAAGACGACTTGCCAATATCTGTTGAGATAAGTCAGAATTAGATTCTGATTGATATTGGATATTGCCTGACTGTATTTGCCCATTTCCCGTTCGACTTCGACCAGTTCCTTGCCCATCCAGTATAAATGACAAGAATAGCCGTAAGCATTAAAGGCAGCAAATAGCAAGTCTCCAGTTTCTAAGCCACTTTGGTATCCTTCTAAAAAAGGTTTAAGTATTTCTCTGAAGTGTTCTTTCCAAATTACCGAAAAATAATAAACTAAGAATATCACCGCCGATTTGATTTTTTTGCTATTGAATTTCTCTACCAACTTCAATGCAAGTTTCGCAAATTGATAGCCAGACTCTATATCGAAGACGACACCACACAGAACTATTCCGTAAGATCCATAACCTTGAGCGGATAGAGGCGTATTGCCATATTTGACCGATAAATTGACCATTTGCAGGGCACACAGTGTGAAGAGTCCGGAGTTCCCGTCATAGGCTGGATGTATGACATCAAACAGGATATCCATTGCTGCCCGCTTTTCAGGAGCGGTCATCTCTGGCAGGTCAATGAGATCCTCAATTTGCTTGCCTAGCCAAGCCGCTTTTGTTTCTTCTATAGCTTGTCCGATGTCTGCTAAACTTGGGTTTTCCGGTAGCGCGATCCCCAACTGAGCTAAAATTTCGAGTCCGCTACGCATTGCTTCTGGTAGTTGATGCTGGTTTGCATAACCCAGTACGGTTACTCTGTAGATTCTTACTTTGTCGAGTACAGTTTTGGCGCGATTTTTCACTACAGAAGCTAATCGCTCCATCTGCTGGAAGTTGTCGCTGAGATAAGCTGCTTCTGCGGCTTCTACGTGCAGCGCTAGAATCAATTCATACTGGCATTCCCAGCTATTTTCTTCTAATAAGCTCAAGCCAACTTGCAAGTAATTGAAGGCGGGTTGATAGGCTGCTGATGCCTTGGCTTTTTTGCCGGCTGTCAGGTTAAGCTGAGCTAGCTCGTCTTGCTCGGCTTGACAGGAAATGCGATCGCCCCCTTGATTTAGTTGGTTGACGATATCAAATATTTTTTGCTCTCGCTTCTGGGGCGGTGTATTCCGTAGCAGCAGTTGCCCCACTTGCCAATGCACAACTTTTTTGTCTGCTTCGGGAATGAGGGAATAGGTGGCTTGCTGAATGCGATCGTGGGCAAATTTATACTCAACTTCTATCTCTTCTGCTAACCCCTGCACGTCAAGTTCTATCAACTTGTAGGCATCGCTGATGGGTAATATCAGACCTTCTGCGATCGCTTCCCACAAATCAATCGCTATTTCTCGCGGCGATTTTTCAGAGACAATTGCCAACGTTTGGAGATCGAACTGGTTGCCAATACAGGCAGCTAGCTTCAAAGCTTGCTGCGTTGAAAGCGGTAACTTCTGCACCTTGCCCGCCATCAACTCTACGACATTATCGGTGATGTTCTGCGCTTGAATCTGCTGCAAGTCCCACTGCCAGCCCCCAAGCTGAAAATCAAACTTCAGCAGTCCTTCGCTGTACAGAGATTTCAAAAACTCATTAATGAAGAAGGGATTGCCATTGGTTTTGGTCTGCACCAATTCTGCCAAAGGCATAGCCGTTGCTAAGTCATAGTTGAAAGAGTCGGCAATCAACTGACTGACATCAGATAACTCCAATGGTTTTAAGGTTATTTGACTAACAATTCCCTCAGCTTGACGAATCTCATCCAGTGTCAGCATTAGGGGATGAGCATCGCTCACTTCGTTATCTCGATACGCGCCAATAACAAACAAATATTGACTTTCTGAGCCTGTCATCAGCCACTGAATTAATTTTAAAGAAGCGCCATCACTCCATTGCAAATCGTCCAGAAACATCACCATTGGATGTTCTGGTCGAGCCAACACCCGAATGAAGTTTTGAAACACTAAATTAAAGCGATTTTGGGCTTCTGCTGGATCCAGTTCGGGGACTGCTGGTTGAGTGCCAATAATCAATTCCAATTCGGGAATAACCGCAACGATTAACTGACCGTTCTCACCAATAGCTGCTAACATTTTTTCGCGCCACGCTACTATCTGAGATTCGCTTTCGGTCAGCAATTGCGCCACTAAAGAGCGAAAGGCTTGTACCAGCGAGGCATAGGGAATATCTTTCTGATATTGGTCGAATTTTCCAGAGATAAAATACCCGCTTTGCCGCGTAATTGGCTTGTAAACTTCCTGTACCAAAGCCGACTTGCCCATACCAGAATATCCCGCTACCAGCATCATTTCAATTGGGGATTTGCGATTGGGGATTTGCGATTGGGGATTTTCATTTTTTTGTATGCCTGCGACTCGATCGAAGGCGGCGAGTAGCATTTCCACTTCTCGCTCTCGTCCGTACAACCTTTGCGAAATTTGGAATTTGCTGGAAAAATCCTGCTGACCTAGAGGGAAAGGCTCGATGCGCTGCGATCGCTCCCATTGCCTATAACATTCCTCTAAATCTGCCTTAACGCCATAGGCCGATTGATAGCGGTCTTCGGCATTTTTAGCCATTAGCTTGATGACAATTTCTGACAGAGGCTGGGGAATATCTGCGTTGAGTTGGTGAGGTGGGGTAGGGTGTTTAGCAATGTGCGAATGCACCAACTCCATCGCATCGTCAATCTGGAAAGGCAATTGCCCTGTTAGCAACTCGTAGAAAGTTGCTCCGAGCGAATAAAAATCTGTACGATAATCGAGCGCTCGGTTCATTCGCCCTGTTTGTTCAGGCGAGATATAGGCGAGCGTTCCTTCTAAAACATTCGGGTTTCGCAGCGTGGGATTTTCTCGCGAGAGAACTGTAGAAATACCAAAATCAATAATTTTTAATTGTCCAGTTTTGGGATTAAAGACAATGTTAGAAGGGTTAATATCTTTGTGTATAACTTGCTGCTGATGCACTTGAGCAAGGATGTCTGCAATCTGAAGGGCAAGAGACAAAAACTCGCTCAGCGTGAAGGGCTGACTCTTTCTTAACTGCTGGAGGGATTCGCCGCCAAAATCTTCCAGTACGATTACCCAGCGATTTTGGTAGCTTTCCAGGTTTAAGGGATTTACGACTCCCGCCAAATTCAATTTTTGGAGGATTTCATATTCCCGCTTGAACCAGGCTATTTTTTCCGGCGGCGCATAGGCTTGTTTGAGCACTTTGAGGATAACGGGCTGGTTATCTGTTGGGCTGCATCCGCGATAGATTAGTGAGTTGGCACTTTCGTAAATTTCTTGGGTAATTTGGTAGCCGGAAATTGTGAGCGTCATTGATTTGTTCCTTACTTCATTATCCCTATAGAGACATCTGTTTCATTCTCAGGAAAATGAGGATTTTGTATGGTTGTACCCCCGTGCCGACTCCGCTTGACTAACGGAGGAAATAGGCGTTTTCGGCATTGGGGCAACTACGGGGGGTTTGGCCCTACAAATTTTCACCCTCAAGTCCGTAAAAGCGAAAGGGGTTGTCCCAGAGGATTTTTTTTACGGTTTTTTCGGATATGCGATCGCTCAACGCTACAACTTCCCCGATAACGTCTGGGTGGTGATCGATGTGAGGGAAATCAGAACCGAAGATCAGATTATCCGTGCCGATGTAGTCAATTGTCTCAGCTAAATAAGGCTCAGAAGGTTCAAAGGAGATGAAGCACTGACGGCGAAAATATTCTGAGGGCTTCATTTTAACATGATCTTTGACTTCCCAGCCTAAGTCGCAATACTCGCGATCGAGCCGCCACAACCAGTAGGGCAGCCACCCGCAACCAGACTCCAGAAAGCCCACCCTGAGTTTGGGGTGACGTTCCAACACTCCTCCTTCGATGAGGGCCAACAGCGCCATCATCTGTTCCATTGGATGCGAACAGGCGTGCATGGCAAATCGGGTGTTAAACCGATCCGATCCGGTGGTTGGGAGTTGGGAATGAGTGCCTTCGTGGAGGCTGACGGCAATCCCCAACTGCTCGCATTCGCTCCAAAATGGCTCGTAAGCGGGGTCAGAAAGCAGCCGTCCCTTGACTGGGTTGGGGCGCAAAAACACGGCTTTCCATCCAAATTCTGCAATGCGGCGCAGTTCTGGCACCATTTCTTCGGCAGCGTGGAGATTAATCGCACCGACTCCTCTAAGAATCTGGGGGTCATAGCTGCAAAAGTCTCGCAGCCAATTGTTGTAGGCGCGGGTAAATGCACCTGCCAGTTGTGCATCCATTGTATCGACGGCAAGCAGCCACAGTCCCATTGTGGGATACAAAAATGCGATATCAGCTCCCATTTTCGCGATCGCCTTTACCTGAGAACAGGGATCGTAGCGATCGATTCCGTAGCTGGTGAAATCCCGGATTGCCACTTTCAGCCCTTCCTCTTGGTGTTGGCGGGTTATCTTCTGATAAATCGGTTGACCATCAACTTTTAGATCGAGCGATGGTGCCCGGTTTTTAAAGGCTGGTTCGAGGTAATTTTTCCACAGATCGATCGGCTCTAAAACGTGGCAATCTGCATCGATAATTTGATAGGGCTTCAACATAGATTATTGAGATTTTTGAAATGTGAAAACATTTATAGGAATGAAAAATAAATAAATTGATGAATTATCGGTTATAATGAAAAAAGTGTGAGATTACAATTTTCACTCCTTA
>NZ_JAUBTT010000086.1:36157-36758 GCF_036705125.1 Microcoleus sp. B7-D4 | reverse complement strand
ACTTCAGCTCCAACACTCACCTTTAATTCAATTAATTGGAATACACCGCAAACCGTAACTGTCACGGCTGTTAATGACACATTAGTGGAAGGAAGTCATACTGGAAGTATTACTCATACTGCAACTTCAGCGGATACAAATTATAGCGGCATTGCCGTCGCTGCTGTCACAGCTAATATCACTGATAACGACATTGCCGGAGTCACAATCACTCCCACTTCTACAACAGCTACAGAAGGCGGTACAACTGGTAGTTATGAAGTAGTTTTAACCTCACAACCCACAGCCGATGTTAGTCTAGCCATTAGCAACACTGCTCAAACCGCTACTTCAGCTCCAACACTCACCTTTAATTCAATTAATTGGAATACACCGCAAACCGTAACTGTCACGGCTGTTAATGACACATTAGTGGAAGGAAGTCATACTGGAAGTATTACTCATACTGCAACTTCAGCGGATACAAATTATAGCGGCATTACCGTCGCTGCTGTCACAGCTAATATCACTGATAACGATAGTATTCCCACACCCGAACCCACGCCAACTCCGACACCAGAGGTAACACCAACTCCCACGCCAACTCCGACACCAGAGGTAA
>NZ_JAUBTT010000086.1:32658-36057 GCF_036705125.1 Microcoleus sp. B7-D4 | reverse complement strand
CACCAACTCCCACGCCAATTTCGACACCAGAGGTAACACCAACTCCCACGCCAATTTCGACACCAGAGGTAACACCAACTCCCACGCCAATTTCGACACCAGAGGTAACACCAGAGGTAACATCAACTCCCACTCCAATTCCTATAACAACTCCTACACCTACACCGACACAGACGCCAATTCCTCTAGCAGATCCGACACCAATTCCTACAGCAACTCCTACCCCAGAGGTAACACCACCTCCCACACCTACACCAGCGGTAACGCCTGACTCAACTTGTTTTTGCGATCGCATTCCTCGCCCCGATCTCAATCAACCCAATGCCACCGATAATGTAATCAATGGCAATCCTAATATCCGAATAGGCACTAACCAAAATGATGCTTATTATGGCAACAATTCCTCTAGCTTTTTTGATGCTTTGCCAGGGGATGATAACTTATTTGCTGATGACGAAGGCGACACACTGAATGGCAATGAAGGTAGTGATTTTATTGTCGGTGGTACTGGCAATGATTACCTCTTGGGTGGCAAAGATAATGATATTATTCTCGGTGGACAAGGGGAAGATGTAATTCGGGGAAATCAAGGGAATGATTCTCTGAATGGGCGAGAAGGAAATGACCTGATTTATGGCGATGCTGGTAATGATTTTATTCAGGGTGGCAAAGAAAATGATACCTTATACGGGGGCAAAGACAATGATATTCTACTGGGGGAACAAGCACAGGATTTATTGTTAGGACAAGAGGGAAATGATACCCTGTGTGGAGGCAGTGAGAATGATACACTCCTGGGAGGCAAAGGTAATGATATTTTGTGTGGTTGTGGTGGATTTGATAGTTTACTAGGAGGGGTAGGAAATGATATCTTTGCCTTGTGTCCGGGAGTGCAATTCGCTCTAATTGCAGATTTTACTAAGGGGGAAGATGCGATTGGATTGTCAGGAGGATTCACGTTTGAGCAGTTGCAGATTACACAGGGAAATGATGGAACATTGCTGACGATTAAGCAAAGTGGAAGAATACTTGCGAATATTGTGGGTGTTAATGCCTCGCTAATTACTGCTCAAGATTTTCTCTTAGTTTAATATAGCGAATTCTAAGGATCGCGAATTAAATAATTTACACAAGGAAATTGGGGTGTCCTGCCCGCCCTTTTTGGACGGGCGGGACGCCCATCCCACAATCACAATAAAAATGGTAAGTTATTTAATTCACGATCCTTAAGTTAGTAATTCATTAGACCTTTGGCAAAAATAATTAGGACGGGCAAGATGCCCATCCCACAAGAAAAAATAACTCTTGTGGGATGGGCATCTTGCCCGTCCCATCAATTGATGAAAAGGATTTTTGCAAGAGGTCTACTATCTAAAATTTGGAGATGTTCCAATTCCCCATTAAAACCCCAGAAATCATTTTCGGCTCCCCTCTCGTATTTTTGCCCGTATCATACCCTAATTCAGCAACGCCATTATATCAAGTAGGGAAACGGCACTGCCGTGTCCAAGGCGTGTCTTAGCATTAAACCCGCAGTCCCCGATTAATTTCAACCCCTGCCAAAATGCGGAATTAACCGCCTGCAACTAATAAGAATTAAAAAAAACTAACACTTTTGGAAGATGCCACAATATTTATCTATGATAAAAATATAGACATTTGTCTAAACAGTGCATTAAACCCTTTCAGAAGCGCCGAAATATTTAATCAATACCAAAAAAAACCATGCAATTTCTACCCAAAACAATCCCCGAAATTCAACCAGAAATCATACCAGTTAACGAATCACCGCCAGAACTTGTTACTTTCGATGTCGGCGGGATGAAATGTGCCGGCTGCGCGAAAGCTGTGGAACGCCAACTTATGCAGTATTCAGGCGTAATTTCAGCTTGCGTTAACTTGGCCGTAGAAGTCGCTACGGTTGAGTGTCAACCGGGGGCTGTCGATGCAGAGGCTTTAGCTAAAAAGTTGACTGATAATGGATTTCCCTCTCAGTCTCGTTGTGGTGAAAATCAGCGGGAAGCAGAAGCGGCAACAATTGAACGGCGGGGGCAAGAAATTCGACAGCAAATCAAGCAATTGACGATCGCCCTAATCCTAATTATTTTATCCGGTTTAGGTCACGTACTCGGCACAAAAGCCCCAATTCTCAGCAATATTTGGTTTCACTGGGGACTCGCCACCCTCGCTTTGCTGGTACCGGGCCGCCCGATTATCGTTGACGGGTGCCGCAGTTTGTGGCGAAATGCACCCAACATGAATACTTTGGTAGCTTTAGGCGCTGTTACAGCTTACACCGCTAGCAACGCGGCGCTGCTGTTTCCACGGATGGGATGGGAGTGCTTTTTTGACGAACCTGTGATGCTGCTGGGCTTTATTTTGTTGGGCAAAACTCTGGAACAGCAAGCCAGACGGCGCGCTGCATCAGCTTTGCAAGCTTTAATCGCATTGCAGCCTGCGAAAGCCCGCTTAGTAGATTTTAAACTCCCGACTTTAGATTTGCGATCGGAAGAATTGCCTTTAAACTCGACATCAGAGGTCTACGATCCACAATACATTGAAATTCCAGCCGATCGCGTTCGAGTCGGAGAATGGCTGCAAGTTTTGCCAGGGGAAAAAATACCGGTAGACGGTGAAGTCTGCGAAGGCAAAACAACCATAGATGAGTCGATGCTGACTGGCGAATCAATGCCGGTTTTGAAGCAACCAGGAGATACAGTTGCCGCCGGAACTATCAATAAATCCGGGGCAGTTGTGATGCGGGCAACTCGCACCGGTAAGGAAACAACTGTAGCTCAAATGGTGGCTTTGGTGCAGGCAGCCCAAACTCGCAAAGCGCCCATTCAAAATTTAGCTGATACTGTCGCGGGATATTTTGTGTATGGGGTAATGGCAATATCGCTTTTAACTTTTCTATTTTGGTATTTTGCCGGCACTCATATTTGGCCTTCTGTGCTTTTAGGACAGGGGGCAATGGATATGGGGCATGGGGCAATGGGCATGGGGCATGGGGCATCGGGCATCGGGCATGGGGCAATGGGCATGGGAAATGAATTGCCAATTATCCATTATCAATCGCCTTTGCTGTTAAGTTTGAAATTGGCGATCGCAGTTTTAGTGATTGCTTGTCCTTGCGCTTTGGGATTGGCTACCCCTACTGCAATTTTAGTTGGTTCTGGCATCGGGGCGGAGCGCGGGCTTTTAATTCGCGGTGGTGATGTTTTAGAACGGGTGCATCAATTAGATACGGTGGTTTTTGACAAGACTGGCACTCTGACAACCGGAAATCTAACACTCACAGATTATTTGCCGCTTTTCCAGAATTCTGAGTTGGATATGAACTCAGATATTAATGTTGGAAACAGGCAAGATGCCTGTTCCACAATTGATGGAGTTTCT
>NZ_JAUBTT010000086.1:0-32558 GCF_036705125.1 Microcoleus sp. B7-D4 | reverse complement strand
GGCAACAGGCAAGATGCCTGTTCCACAATTGATGGGGTTTCTGGCAACAGGCAAGATGCCTGTTCCACAATTGATGGGGTTTCTGGCAACAGGCAAGATGCCTGTTCCACAATTGATGGAGTTGCTGGCCGGGTTGACTCAAAACTGCTGCAAATTGCGGCGGCGGTGGAAAGGGGCGCTTGTCATCCCATCGCCGCAGCGATTTTGCTGGAAGCTCAACAGCAAGGTTTGCCGCTGCTAGCTGCTGAGGATTTCTGCACCGAACCGGGCTTGGGGGTTTCGGCTTTGGTGGAGGGCCGACGGGTGTTCGCGGGGAATGCTGAGTGGATGAAGGAGCAGGGGGTCGCTGTGGCGACGGAATTGTCGGAGTCTTTGCAAGGCAAAACGGCGGTTTACGTGGCTTCTGAGGGCGTTTTGCTGGGGGTAATCGGGCTAAAAGATACTCTGAGGCCGGATGCTAAGGCTGCGGTGGAACGTTTGCGGGGCATGGGATTGCGGGTGATGATGCTGACGGGGGATACGCCGTCGGCGGCGGCGGCGACGGCGCAGCAGCTAGATTTGACGGCGGCTGATGTTTTGGCCGGGGTGCGGCCGGAGGGGAAGGCGAGGGCGATCGCGACTTTGCAAGCCCAAGGCTGTAAAGTGGCTGTGGTGGGAGATGGTATCAATGATGCGCCGGCTTTGGCTCAAGCTGATGTCGGTATCGGTTTACACTGTGGTACTGATGTGGCAGTTGAGACTGCTCAAATTGTGCTGATGCGAAATGCTTTGATGGATGTTGTTGAGTCGATCGAGCTGGGGCGCGCTACTTTTAATAAGATTCGCCAAAATTTATTTTGGGCTTTTGGTTACAATACTCTGGGAATTCCGGTGGCTGCGGGTATCTTGCTGCCTGCAACCGGAATTCTACTCAGTCCTGCGGCGGCCGGAGCATTTATGGCCTTTAGTTCTGTTAGCGTGGTTACAAATTCTTTGTTTTTGCGCCGGGGATTTCGAGCTTAAATTTAGGGATGACCAATAAAAGTACGAGGTCATTGGTCATTAGCTAGAAAGTAATGACTAATGACCTCATCCCAAGACGGATACAAGCCCCCCACACCAGGAGTCGAAACCAAAGAAGTTTCGACGTTAGTTCGAGGCCCCAGATTTATCTGTGGAGTCACTCTAAAATCTAAAATGTAAAATCGACTGACTAATGGCTACAGTGCCATACTTTCCAAGAGTCGCCAATTATTGTTGTTCATAACGGAACGACTCACTAGCTCGAACATTTGACGGCAGTGGTTGTTGGTTTGCAGGGGCAGTTCTTCGTTTTTAATCACGAAGTTCATGCGAACCTCTGAGTCGCTGGCCGTGTTTTTCTCAATTAGGACTTCTGCGGTGACAAGTTTGGCGATCGAAACTTGACCGGGAAGTTCGCGAGCCATGACGGAATCTCCTGTATTGTAGATAATATCAAGATTGCATGACTCTAAAATTTCAATCAGGGATTGACGCAGACGGTCGATCGGAACGGCAACGATAAAAAAACCAGTATAGCGAGCCATAGAAAACTCCAGCCGTGAGGCATTTAGACTTTATTATCATACCGAACCTAGAACCGATCTACAGAACAATATGGATTTATTTTATTCAAATGGGAAGTTAGGGCAATGAAGGGTAAACTTATCGTGTTTGAGGGGGTTGAAGGTGCCGGTAAAACTACGCAAATGCAGCGCCTGATACAGTTCCTGCAAGCAAGTTGCTTTCTCACAGTCCCGTTGGTGGCTACTCGCGAACCGGGGGGTACTGACCTGGGAAGGGGACTGCGACATTTGCTGCTGAAACAAGATGGGGGCGAATCTGTATCCGATCGAGCAGAATTACTCATGTATGCTGCCGATCGCGCTCAGCACGTCGAAACTTTTCTTAAACCCGAGTTATCTAAGGGAACGATTGTTTTATGCGATCGCTTTACTGACTCTACGATTGCTTATCAGGGCTACGGCCGCGGTCTTAATTTAAATTTAATTAAGCAGTTGAATGAAATTGCCACCGGCGGCTTGGAAAGCGATCTGACTTTGTGGCTGGATATTAATGTGGAGGAGGGTTTGGCGAGGGTAAGGGCTCGGGGAGGGTGCGATCGGATCGAGCAAGCGGATTTGAAGTTTCACCGCCTTGTGCAGCAAGGTTTTGCGGACTTAGCCGAGGCCAATAAATCTCGAATTGTTCGCATAAATGCCGATCGGCCTGAATATGAAGTCGCTCAGGAAATTCAAGCTATTGTAACTCGCAGCTTAGAAGCTTGGGGATATTTAAATAATACCAATTCTGAAAAATAGGGTAACACAATCTATAGGGACACTCCAAGATCCCAAGGCGTGTCAACTTAACGTCAAACCGATAGTCCGGCAGGGGTTTAAACCCCTGCCTCAAAGCGAAAGTCCTCTAAAAGAGGACTGAAGAACTCATTAGTCCTCTTTTAGAGGACTTTCGCTATTAGACAGGGAATTCATTCCCTGGCGGACTGACGGGTGGGCGGGAGGACTGGTGGACTAAAAGCTTAAGTTGACACGCCTTGGGCATTGCCGTGTCCGGCTCCGGCAACTTACAATTTAACTTCTTAACTCAAAACAATTATTTAGCAGTCTATTAAACCACAATAACCTTTTGGTATTATTATAGCAACCACCCCCGACGCTTAATATGTTATTAATTGCTGAAACCCTAGATTTTCTTCCTTCTTCCTTCATCCTGACATCCGTTACATCTGAGATATTGTAACATTCTCAATTACTTGTTTAGGAACAGGCATCTTGCCTGTTCCACAAGAAAATTCACTCTTTGTGGAACAGGCATCTTGCCTGTTCGTTGCCGAACTTCCTTCTTCCTGAGCAAACATGGATTATTTTACATCATTAATCGGACAAGAGCGAGCAGTAGAATTGCTAACTCAAGCAGTCGAGCGAAACCGAATTGCTCCTGGTTATTTATTTGTCGGCTCTAACGGCATCGGCAAAAGTTTAGCGGCTCAGTGTTTCATCGAGCTTTTATTCTCAGCCAATATTCCCGAAACCCGACTAATAGCCTCCGTGCAAAATCGCGTGAGGCAGCGAAATCATCCAGACTTACTCTGGGTAGAACCAACTTACATGAACCAAGGCAAACGGCTTACGCCAAAGGAAGCAGAGGAAGCCGGTTTAAAGCGGAAAGCACCACCACAAATTCGCTTAGAACAAGTTCGAGAAATCGGTGATTTTCTCAGCAGACCGCCGCTAGAAGCTGCGCGTTCAGTCGTAGTGTTGGAACAAGCAGAAACAATGGGTGAGGGAGCCGCTAACGGCTTGTTGAAGACTTTGGAAGAACCGGGAAAGGCAGCCCTCGTTTTAATTGCTCCGACTGTGGAACTTTTGCTACCAACTTTAATTTCTCGTTGTCAAAAAATCCAGTTTTCTCGGCTGAATCCCGAAGCAATGGCACAAGTTTTGCAGCAAGCCGGATTCGCGCAAATTTTGAATCATTCCGAGGTACTGGGGATGGCTCAGGGCAGTCCTGGGGAGGCGATTGCTATTTGGCAGCAACTGCAATCAATACCCGATGATTTGCTGCAAAAAGTGAAGCAGTTGCCTCAAAATCTGCGCTCTGCTTTGGAATTGGCCAAGGAAATTGATAAAACTTTAGATACTGAATCTCAGTTGTGGTTAATCGATTATTTACAGCACTGTTACTGGCAGCAATTTTTGGCAGGGGGAATTAGTCGATCGCCCTTAGAGCCCTTGGAAAAAGCGCGGCAATATTTGCTAAACTACGTACAGCCGCGATTAGTTTGGGAATGCACACTAATGGGAATATGTCAAGCATAATTTATTGCCAAGTTTCAACCCAATACGATGAGTAACACGATGGAAAAAGCCACATTTGCCGCCGGTTGTTTTTGGGGAGTTGAACACAAGTTTCGCGCCGTTGCGGGTGTCGTCTCGACTGCTGCGGGCTACACAGGAGGCCACTGGCCGAATCCGTGCTACCTGGATGTTTGCGCCAGAGTCACCGGTCACGCTGAATCAGTGCTGATAGAGTACGATCGATCGCAGGTGAGTTACGAAGCACTGCTAGATGTATTCTGGAACTGTCACGATCCTACCCAAATCAATCGCCAAGGCCCCGACAGAGGCGAACAGTACAGGTCGGTGATTTTTTATCACAATTCCGAACAAGAAAAAGCCGCGCGCATCTCCAAACAAAAATTGCAAATTTCCGGTAAATACGACAAAGATATTGCCACCGAAATCAAACCTGCTGGTGAATTTTATATGGCAGAGGATTACCACCAGCAGTATATTGAGAAGAAGCGGCTTTCGTCAAAAGTTATTAGTTAACAAGTAGGCAGACGGGAGAAAAAAATAAAATATCTTAGGGGCGGGTAACGCAATAATATATACTAGCCACAGTTGATTATTAATGCAACACCCTGCCTCACCCACGCCATGTTTATTTCCACCTACTCAGTAATAAATCATTAGTCATAAGATAGTGTTTGGTAGGGGCAATCCCCGTGTGGTATGCCGATGCGATGGGGATGCGGTGCAATTCTCAGCTTTGACAATTGCCAAAAGCATATAGATGCGGGGCGGGGAATGCCACTCTGAAGAGGATTGAGCGCGTTTTAAACCGCTTGTCATGCAAGTCATAATATGATAAAAATGCTGTATTAGTTGGGCGCGTAAGACCCAAACATTTTTGCAAGGAAGCATAACTGAAGATTGGGCATTTCTGTTTCAATTCTGGTGAGGAAATCCGAATTTTTGCGTCCCGGACTGTAGTAATTAGTCAGAGGATATAAGGAAAAGGGAAGAATATCTAGTTTGGCAGTCTTGCTGGTTTATTTGCTAAGCTAGAGGTGGCGCTCTGTCATCAATAAACCTTAGATTTATGCACAGGTTATTAACTGGGAAACTGCGAGTAGAGCATTTAACAATACCGATCGCTAATCTTCCAGCAAATCTATCCGGTACTAAAATTGTACAGCTTACGGACTTTCACTATGACGGGGTGCGGCTGTCGGAATGGTTGCTAGCAGAGGCGATTGCTGCGGCCAACGAAGCTGAACCCGACATGATTTTTTTAACTGGTGACTTTATTAGCTACGATCCCGCACCTATTTACGGCTTAGTGCAGCGATTGAAAAACTTGCAAAGTCGAGTGGGAATTTACGCGGTTTTGGGCAATCACGACCACTATTTACCGGGGGCAAAAACAGAGGTTACTAATGCTTTAAATAGCGTCGGAATTCGGGTTTTGTACAACGAAGCAATCTATCCTTTGGGGTCTGAATTGGCTTTAGTTGGGCTGGCTGATTTTTGGTCGGGGGATTTTGCGCCTAAACCTGTAATGGCATCCATAAATCCCGCGATTCCTCGGATTGTCTTGTCTCACAATCCTGATACTGCTGAAAAGCTGCAAAATTGGCGAATTGATTTGCAGTTCTCTGGACACACTCACGGCGGTCAAATCGTTATTCCCGGTATCGGCCCTTTGTACGCTTGGGTCAGAAAAATTGGCTATTTTATTCCTAAACGAATCCGAAAGTTCATTCCTTTTCTGTCGGCTTGGGATCGAGTAGTTACTCACTGGGAATGGGCTAGCGGTTTGCATCAGGTTGGGAGTAATTGGCTGTACGTGAATCGCGGTTTGGGGACTTATGCGCCGGGGAGGCTATTTTGTCCGCCGGAGGTGACAGTAATTACTTTGGTTTGTCAACATCTGTAAGGGCTGGTTTAGGGTGCACACTTTCCTGACCAAAGATAATATTTGTACAAAACTAGCCCAGGTTTTCCCGAAAGTAGATAAAGTTATATATGCGGCAGGTGAGGTGTGCATGGAACCCTACCAGATTTTTGGGAAATCCCTATTATTATTAACTGGCTTCTCCAAAGCGATAGCCTCTGCCGTAAACTGTGTGAATTAGCACCGATTCGCCTGGGGCTTCTATTTTGCGGCGCAGCAGGCGAATTTGAGCGGCTAATACATTGCTGCTGGGTTTTTCTGCTTCACTCCACAAATACTGGTGGATTTGTTCGTGTGTTAGCAATTGACCGGTATGGCGCATTAAGTATTCTAATAATTGACATTCTTTTTCTGATAAGTCAATTGTACGATCGCCCCGATAAGCTAATTGATTGTCGTAGTCTAGCTGTAAATCTGCAACTTGCAGCCGCCCGACAGCAACCTCGGCATCAAAAGTAGGAGGCCGCCGCAGCAAGGCGCGGACTCTGGCTAGCAGTTCTCGCAGTTCAAAAGGTTTGACTAAATAGTCGTCTGCACCCGCGTCAAGTCCTTGTACGCGATCGTCTACGGTATCTTTGGCGGTGAGAAATAGCACTGGCGTATTCCTTCCTTGCGATCGCAACTTCTGGCAAATTGCCAGTCCGGTTTGTCTCGGCAGCATCCAATCCAAAATTAGCAAATCGTAATTACCCTGCATGGCTAAATTGCTGCCACTTGCTCCGTCAAATGCCACATCAACTGTATAACCTTCGCGGCTTAAAACTCGACTCAAAGGGTCAGTCAACTCAACTTCATCATCAACTAAAAGAATCCGCATCCTGATTTCATATTTGAGACTTAAAATTTGAGATTTTAAGTTAAGTAAACTGATTTTTGCTAATTTTTCAAGTGGGCAATACTTTCCGATTCGCTGCAAGCTGCTGCTACCCATTCCTGGATGGCAGGCAAGGCCAAAATCGCATCCGCATAAGCTTTTGCTGATGAATCTAATTTGACTTCATAGGTGACAAAACGCATCACAACTGGGGCAAACATAGCGTCAACAACTGTGAATTTTCCGAACAGCATATCGCCGCCTGTGCCGAATTTTGGCCGGCATTCGCGCCAAATGGCAAAGATGCGATCGATCTCTGCTTCTACACCGGGAGTCCTTCCTTCTCCCGGATAGCGGTTGCGGCAGTCCATCGGCATATTTGCGCGCAAATTTAGGAACCCTGCGTGCATTTCCGCACAGATGGAACGGGCGATCGCCCGTTCCGCTACATCGGCCGGCCACAAATCATTAGCAAAGCGTTCTGCAACGTATTCGCAAATTGCTAAAGATTCCCACACTTTCAGGTCGCCGTCGATTAAAACTGGTACTTTTCCCGAGGGAGAATAGCGCCGAATTTCCTCATGGGTTGTCGGCCAGTCTAAGGGGATTCTCACCTCGGCAAATTCAAGTCCCGCTTGTTTCATCGCCAGCCAAGGACGCAGCGACCAAGAGGAATAATTTTTGTTGCCAATAACAAGTGTCAATTCGGTCATAGTTTAGCTGTCAGCTATTGGCGATCGCCCGTTAAAGTTTAAGTTTTAGAGTTGAATACACAAAAGCGTGACACACAATGGCTATCGCACGTTAGCGAAGCCCGCCCCTACGGGGGCTACGCCAACGAAGAGGATCGCCGCGTTGTCTGCACCAGCCTCTGCAAGCATTTTACATTAACAGCCTCCCAGCGTTCCGCGTTTTTCTGCAAACTTCGATCGGGGGGCGCGATCGAACACGCTTGATTCCACATGAGATGAGAAGCCTCTGTCCCTGGGAACCCTGGCCTGGTTAGCGCTAGGCACAGCTACTGTATAGTCCATTTCCTCCTTTTCTACACCACCGCCTGAGAGGATTTCATCTACTGTAATCTTTTTCAGGGAATCCGGGTCTACACTGTGAAAATTTTCGTCAAATTCTTGATTGTTTTCCATACCGACCGCCCTTGAAAAACGTGACGAAATAAAAACTTACTAAATATAATATATACCCAAAGAAATGATCTAGCAAGACCCGAAATTTATTTTTCGCTATGAACTCTATGTGTTATTCTGAGTTTGGTAAAAGCTGTTTCTGCTTAGGCCGCGATCGCCCCCTTCTAAAATTTAGAAATTTACACTCTAAAAATTGACATGATTACTGTTGCACTTCCCAAAGGCGGATTGTTAGGAGATAGCATTCGGCTGTTTAAATCGGTTGGATTAGACTTCAGTGCTTTTCTCGATTCCTCTAACCGACAACTTCAAATTTATGACCCGACCGGCACTGCCAAAGCTTTGCTAGTAAGGACGCACGACGTGCCGGTTTATGTGGAATACGGTCAAGCGGATTTGGGGATTGCTGGCTATGATGTTTTGCGGGAAAAAAAGCCGAAAGTTGCAAATTTAATTGATTTAAAATTTGGCAAGTGTCGGCTGTCGGTGGCGGTGAAGGAATCTAGTTCTTATCGACGAACTGTGGATTTACCTCCTCACGGTAGAGTTGCTTCTAAGTTCGTACACTGTGCAAGGGAATATTTTCACAATTTGAATTTGCCGGTGGAAATTGTGCCGCTTTACGGTTCTGTGGAGTTAGGGCCGATTACGGGTATGTCGGAGGCAATTGTGGATTTGGTTGCGACTGGCAAAACTTTGCAGGAAAATGGTTTGGTGGAAATTGATGTTTTGTTTGAAAGTTCAGCTTATTTGATCGGTCATCCTCTGAGTTACCGTTTGAATGCGGGGGGGGTGAATGAGTTGATCGGGAAGTTGAGAGAGCAAGTTTTGACGACTGTTTAAGGGTCTAAAATTAGAGTGCTTTGATTTGTTCGTAGATAAGTAGGGAAACGGCATTGCCCATTGGCGTCAACTTAAGCTGTCAGTCCGCCCAGTCCGCCAGGGAATGAATTCCCTGTCTAATAGCTAAAGTCCTCTCAAAGAGGACTGAAGAACTCATTAGTCCTATGCAAGAGGACTTTAGCTTTGAGGCGGGGGTTGAAACCCCTGCCGGACTATTAGTTGTACGTTAAGTTGATACTAAACCGCAATGTTGTGTCCTACTCCCTGCGCCGGACACGGCAATGCCGTGTCCCTACAGATGCTAGCCTACTTTTCATAATTGGTATAGGTTCGTAGCCAGGACTTTAGTCCTTATTTGCGCTAAGAAAGATGACTTCAGTCCTCACCAGGAACGGGATTATTTTAGCTTAGGATCGCGAATTAAATAATTTACACTCTTGAAAGTGGGGAGTAGGGGTTGGGGCTAAGAGCCCGCCCTTTCTGGACGGGCGGGACGCCCATCCCACAAGAACCATCACGCATTGTAAGTTATTTAATTCTCATTCCTTAGCTGGTATTTGCGGTAATAAAGAGGACTGAAATCCTCAGTACGAACTGGTTCTATTTAGTTGATTTCTGAGCGGTTACTTACAGGTATAAAACCTAGTTTTTCCTGGCAGCGGTTGATATAAAAACTTACGACTGTATCAGCAGGGTTTTGTTCGATTAGTTGCTGAAAATATCCCAAGGCGGCGACAAATCTTTCGGATTGCCATCCTTGAATTCCTTTGTCAAATAAACCCTGGGTAAGCTGCTTTGCCTCAGAGTCGGGACAGGAGGCACTCCAGATTTCGTAGATTTCAATAGCTTCCTGCTTGCCGCGCGGGGTTACTCGATCGATCCAGCGATAGTAATAATTGTTGCTGGGCAAATGGCTGTCAGCAGCAGTCGCCCCAGAAGTAGAAATAATACTCTCCTGTGTTTCCACTTCTAAGTCGCACTTTAATAATAGACTTTCTTTTGAGTTTGAGTTGAGACTTATGCCATTTAGAAATTCTCTCGCATGAACAATGGCATTTTCGCTAACAATAATTTGGCAGCCGTATATTTTAGTTAAATTTTCTAACCGAGAAGCTGTATTTACCACATCGCCGATGACTGTAGAGTCCATGCGGCGATCGGAACCTAAAGTGCCGATCATGCCGATACCTGTGTTAATTCCCGTACCAATATTGACGGGAGATTCTAAATTGTATTTGTGGCGACTGGCATTAAATTCTTGCAAAGTTTCTTGCATTGCTACTGCGGCTTCGATCGCATTCATGGCGTGAGAATTTGGCTGGTCAAATACTGCCATGATTGCATCGCCTAGGTATTTGTCAATAAACCCGCCGTGAGACGTTATGCACTCGTTCATTTTAGTAAAAAAAGCGTTCAACCATTCAAAAGTCTCGCGAACTTGTTGAGATTCGGCGATCGCAGTAAACCCGCGAATGTCGCAAAATAAAACAGTCAGCTCTTCTTCTGTGGCATTGCCCAACTGAATAGATTCTATTCCTTGCGGCGCAATTCGCTCCAGAATTTGCTCTGGCACAAATAGCTGAAATTTTTCTGACAGATATTCGTTGGCTTCCCAAGCGGCGGCGATTTGGCGTTTGCTTTGCTCTTTTACCTGCTGGTTGAATTGGGAAGATACAGCTTGCGATCGCATTTGACTCAACTGCAAAATATTTTCAACTTTTGCCAGCAACAAACGACTGTTAAAAGGCTTTGTCAAATAATCATCGGCCATCATTTCTAACCCTTTGATGCGAGACATATCGTCATTGAGGGCAGTTAAAAAAATCACCGGTACAGTTTGCAATGCCGTATCCTTCCGCAGGATCTCGCACACATCAAAACCGTCCATCTCCGGCATCATAATATCTAGTAAAATTAAATCGGGTCGAGAGGCGCGGGCAAGGGAGAGCGCTTCATGACCAGATAGCACTGATACTGTAGCGTATCCTTTGAGGTGCAATAACTCTTCCAGTAAAATCAGATTAGCTGGCTCGTCATCAACCAACATGATGCAGGGCGACTTGTTTGACATGGAATATGATAGGTAAAGTTTTGCCACCGATCGGCAAGGACGAAGGATTGAGGTATTTAGCTACGATTGACTTACGATCGCCTAGAAATCGGATTTTTTCCGAAAATACTGCATGAAGACTTTTAATCGGGGTAAAAAACCCGGTTTCTTTAGTCTAATAGCGTCCAGAACTGATTGTGCTGTATTCTTTAGTCTTTCCCCTCGTTCCTGAAAAGAGATGTCCCCGATCGATCGCCGAAATAGTTGAGTTAGGTTAATATAAGTTGATTTTACATTGAATCTAAAATTTCTCTACTATTGAGTTTAGCGTTTCGCATCATGAAATGTAATAAATTACACCTCTGTGGCAGTGAACCCAGGATTAGTGGCAGTTGGAAAGTCGGAGGCCCAGCAGTGGCAAATACAATAGTGCGATCGAAGACAGCCTCACGTAGGGCTGTTTTCTTTTTCCCTAATAGTCTTGGACGCACGGGTGGCCAGAAACCGGGTTTTTTTACGAAAATCCTCTGCTGTAGTCCGCAGATTAGGTAAAAAACCCGGTTTCTTTGTCGGCCCTGGCGTAAGTTCTGCCTAAAAAACCGATTCCTACGATCGGTTATCGGCCATGAGGTGTCAAATCAGTGCGATCGGGCAAAGCAAACACAACTTTCAATCGGATATCGGGGACTCGCTGGCGACACAACTGAAGATGTCCGTCAGCGTCCGATCGATTGCGGTATCGCCCGACAATCGCCCATTGCAAATTGGGAAGCAAACGGGCAACCGCCCAAGGCTTGAGGCACTCTTTGTAAGTCATAATGGTTTTATCTCCATTGCATAAGGGAGCCATAGCCAGCGCGGACACTTGGTAGGTAGAGGCGCTGGCTTTTGATTTATTACTCATTTTATAGCGCTAGCGCATATATGTCAACATATATGCTTAACTACATAGGTGTGAAAGTTCTAGTTCTGACACTGAAATACTCATAAGCTAATGGGTATGTATCGAGTAAAAGTTAGAGTCAAAGAGCTTTGCCAAGAGCGGAACTGGAGCCTTAACGAACTAAGCAGACGTTCTGGTGTCACATACACTACCGTTCGCCGTTATGCAATGCAGCCAATGGCGAAGATAGAAATAGACGCAGTTAGCCGCATTAAGGAAACGTTTGGCTGTTCTTGGGATGAGTTGTTGGAATTGCTTGGAGATAATTCTTTTGAGGAGTGAGTGCGATCGCTTGTTCATTTTTATAGGAGGGATGAGGGGTGCGATCACTATCTGGACGATTGCTTTGAGCGTGGAAATGAAATTAATGTTAATTTTTTCAGCTTCTTGCTGAAATTGTGATCTCTACTAAGCGTCAATTTGTGCCTTATCTGATGAGTACGCTGTAATGCTTGCACAAATAAGAAAATAGCTAACCCTATTATGAGGTGTGTGATATCATACTTGTATGAGAGAAACAGAACTAGCGTCTAACTATTAGCTCAATGGCTGCAATTAGAGTTAAATATTCATAGTGAAAACAGAGATATTATGAGCATTACTCCAAAAGGTATAAGTGTATTAGAGTTGTACCGACTTTATAGAACAAAAAAGTTAATCGTCAACCGTAGATATCAACGCAAGCTTGTATGGACAAAAGCGGAAAAGGCTTGTCTCATAGAGAGTTTATTACTGAATTATCCAATTCCATTGATTTTACTTGGAAAATTCAAAAGTAGTGAAGGAGAAGATATATATGAAATAATTGATGGAATGCAAAGACTTAATGCAATATTCAGTTTTATTGAAAATCAGTTTACAGTTCACGAAAAATATTTTGATTTAACTAAACATCCCTTTGCCAATCAGTTATGTCAGTAAGGTGTATTTAAACCTACATATCCTGAAAACAACCCACCAAGTTTTTTGGATTCTGATGAGTGTGCTAAGTTTTTAGAATATTCCCTAGCGGTCACAATTTATAGAGCAAATTCGATTACAGAAATTGAAGATATCTTTAACAGAATTAACTCCAATGGTAAACATTTATCAGCTCAAGAAGTAAGACAAGCAGGAGTGACAACAGAATTTTCAGGATTAGTGAGACAACTTGCTTCTGAAATTCGTGGTGATGTCTCCAAAGAAGAACTGCCACTCACAGATATGCCCGAAATTAGTATTGATGCTAAATCCATCGATCTAGGCTATGGAGTGCTTGCGGAAGATACATTTTGGTGTCGTCAAGGGGTTTTACGTGTTTCTGGTTTACGGGACAGCGAAGATGAGCAGCTAATAGCAGACATAATACTTTCTGTAGCATTGGGAAAGCCTTTTGCAGCTAGTAAAGAAAACTTCGACTCTTACTATGGAAAAGGCGAAGATAATAAGTTAGATGAAATCCAACTAGGAATTGCTAGATATGGATCAGACAATCTGAAACTAGATATTAAAACGGTTCTATCCCATATCAAAAATGCAATTAAAGCCTCAGCAGTCGATAACGAAAAAAACTTTTTAAGAAATATATTGAGCCGTCGTCCAGGAGTAGGAAATCCAGTAAAAGAACCTTTTTATACGTTGTTTATGACTTTTTACGATCTTATTATAAAAAACTCACAAGAGCCATTTGACTATGAGCAAATTTTTAAGGCTGTATCGGGCTTGATTGACAAGATTAAAATGAGTCCAACTACCACAACAGCAAATAGAACTCAGAACCTAAATCTTACTAAAGGCTTGGTGCAAAATTATTTTAAACCATCAAATAGTTCGACTCGTAGTAGTGGGTCATATGCTGTAGATTTTGAAGTTTACTTGAGACGCTCAAAAACTGAGGCTCCTAATTATGATTTTAAACAAGGGCTTTATAGTTTAGACGAAAAGAAGAGAAAATTTGATGATGAAAATTTTGATAAAATTCTCCAAAATATTGCTGCAATGGCAAATTTAGGCAAAGGACAGAAAGGGTACATATTTATCGGCGTGTCTGACAAAGAAAAAGATACTCAACGCATTGAAAGTTTAGACAATATTGTAGCCCCTCGGTTTTACTCATTTGGTATCGTGGGTTTAGAGAGAGAAGCATCTCTTAAAGGAACTGACATTGATGATTACGGTCTTTTCATTACTAGAAAAATTCGTGATTCAAAATTACCTGAATGGTTAAAAACAGCGGTTAATACAAAGGTAACTCCCATCACATATATGGATCGCACAGTATTAATGATTGAGGTAAGGGCTGGTGATCAGCCAGTATGGTATGGAGATAAGCTGTATATCCGTGATGGACATGAAAAGAAATCGCAAGATGTACCGCAAGAAGTAGCTGGTGAGCAGATAGCAGCAGTTTACAATCTCTTCAAGTAAATAGACGCGATCGCCCCCACCCTCATCAAATCAATCTACTTGGATGCGATCGCCCTCCGGGAAATTACAGAGTGCGATCGCTTAATTGAACAAAAACAACCCCGGATCGACGTGAAAAAACCTCCCCAAAGCCTCAGCTTGTTTCTTAGTGATTTCTAGCCGATCGTTAATTACCTCAACTACCGCCTCACTCGAACCCATAATTTCTACTAAATCCTCTGCTTCTAGACTCCGAGCATCCATCAAATGCAGCAGCCTTGACTTTGGCGTTGATGTATTAATTTGATAGTGCCGATCTTCAAAATCCTCAATCAGTTTTACCAGCAGTTCCAACAGCGCATCTTCTTCTGGAGTCAGATTTGGACGTGAGAGTAATTCTTCAACAATTTCCAAAAATATCTCGTTTTCCTCTTCAGTTTTGATAATTCGAGGCTGATATTGAGAGAGCAAGCTACTGTAAATTTTTAGATCAAAAGTAATAGTCATTTTTCCAGGTTTCCTTATCATACTCGGCGTGAGTGAAAACGTATTTTATATAAATAATTTGCTTCTCATAGTTAATACTCGCGATTAAGCGATATTTATTTCCTTTGATATTAAAAACGGTAAAATTTCCAACTGCTTCAGCTTTGAGATAAACAGCTTGAACTTCAACAAGATTATTCCAGGCTGCTTTACTGGCAATTTTATACCAGTCATCGAGCGCTTCGCAGGAATCAGCGTGACTTTGGCAGTAGTCTCTTAATTTTTTCCGACTGATAACGTGCATTTAGCTATCATTAGGAGATTATTTTCTAGATGTCTGAATCCCGTCATTATCTATTATATAGCGCGTCTCAATCATTTCAAGCAAATTTTTGTTGGCACTTTGATGGACAAGCTTTTCTCATCCCGCGCCAGCTAAGAGTTACTTTGAGAAGCTTTGTATAAATGCTGTTTAAGTGAGAAAAGAACGGACTGTAGCGATCGCCAAATTCAAATCCAGTGGCTTGCTCAAATAAGCAGAAGCGCCAGCTTCCAAACATCGCTCACTGTCACCGGGCATCGCCATCGCCGTCACCGCAATCATCGGTACCGAATCCCAGACAGGATCTGCTTTAACTCGGCGCATCAACTCAAAGCCGTCAACATCCGGCAACTGAATGTCCATCAAAATCAAATCCGGCAGCAACTCCGGGGCTGCAGAGGCGGCGAGAATACGATCGGCCATAGCCGAACCATCGGCGAGTATCTCTACCCCGTACCCCTCCAATTCCATCACCTCAGAAATTAACATTTGGTTAAAAGGCTGGTCTTCGACAACCAAAATCCGCTTCCTGGCAATTGGTAAAGCAATCGCAGAAGCAGGAACTAACTTGGTATCCAAAGCACAAGAAGCAAAGTTTCCCAACTGTTGACGCATCTCCGTCAAAGGCAGCCAAACGCGGAAAATACTTCCCCGATCGCAAACAGATTGAAAAGAAACAGTTCCCCCGTGCAATTCTGCCAATCGCTTAGTCAAAGCCAAACCCAAACCTGTACCTTCGTGGCGCCGAGTCAGGGAAGAATCCACCTGTTGAAAAGGTCGAAATAGCAAGTGCCAGCGGTCTTGAGGAATGCCGATGCCGGAGTCTTTCACCTCAAAACAAAAATAAGGAGTGCTGGCATTTACAGGAGAACAATCCGGTCGGTAGTCGCCGTCTATTTCGCTGCCATAGGCCAGACGCCCGCTGAGTTTAACTTGTCCCTGTTCGGGGGTAAATTTGATGGCATTGGAAAGTAAATTAATCACAATTTGTCGCACTCGCCGTTCGTCGAGCCAAACTTTAGTAATACGGTTGTCGAGTTCTAAAGACAAACCGATTCGCTTTTTGTCGGCCCGCGGCTGCATCATTTTCATACAGTCTGTCGCGAGTTCTTGAACGCGAACAGGCTGTAAGTTTAGTTCTACTTTCCCGGCTTCAATTTTAGAAAGATCGAGAATATCGTTGATTAGCTGCAACAAGTGCTGGCCGCTTTTTTCGATCAGGTCTACATAGTTGATTTGTCGATCGCTCAACTGTCCGGCCGTTTGCCGCAGCAGCAAGTCAGAAAAGCCGAGAATGCTGTTGAGAGGCGTCCGCAATTCGTGGGACATTGAGGCTAAAAACTCGGATTTCAACTGAGAAGAATACTCTAATTCTTCATTAACTTGGCGCAAGTTCTCTTGTGTTTGAGCCCGCTCGATCGCCGCCCCCAGAGTCCGGCAAGCAGCCTCCAGCACTTCTTGGTGGACGGCGGCTTGCAGTTTTTTGATGTTGCGGGACTCCAGCGTCAGCACTCCGATGATCGTGCCGTTGGTAGCTGCGATCGGAAAAATGCCCAGTTGTCCGATTCCCGGATGCCGAAATTCCGGCACGGCATTGGGATGTTGGGCATAATCCTCGACAAACACAGGTTTACCAGTTTTCACCACTTCCCACAGCAAACCGATGCCGTAGGGAATGCCTTTGTCGAGCAATTCTTGCATTCCTGCGACTACGGGTTCCCCGTAAGTAGCCAAAAATTGACTAGAAACTTGGTTGCAAATCCCCGACGCTTGGCGATCGTTTCCCTTGCCGTTAATCACCTTGACATCTCCGAAAGCTGCATTCATTGCCTCTACTAAATAGGTGAGGGCAAACTGACCTATTTCTTGCAAACTGTCAGATTTTTGCAGGCGTTCGGTTAAACCTAAAAGAAAGCTCAGACGCCTGACTTCTGCGTTCAAGCTAGCTTGGGAGTTTCGGTATACCGTAACGTCTCTAAAGGTAAACAGCCGTCCGCCGCTGTTGGTAATCGTGGCACACACCTCCAAACAAACCCCATTGGATTGCTCGAAATAAAATGATAAACTTTCATCCTGAGATTTTTCGAGTGCTTGCTGAAACTCTTGCCACTGCTGAAGGGACAAGTAACCCCGATCGACAATTTCCGCAAACAGCAAGTGGCACTTCGGTTTTGTTTCCAGCCATTCTGGGGACAGTTGCCAGATTCCTGCCAATTTTTTGTTAAACAAAACTAAGCAGTCAGACGAGTCGAACAGAGCGATCGCATTGTCTACTTGATTGAGAATCAGTTCTTGGTCTGCCCTCAACTGGTGCAAGTCTCTCTCCATTTTCTCTGTGTGTGTAGCTCTTAGTTTTGTTGTCATAACTTTCTAGGGATATGGCAAGAGTTCTTTGATAACTCTTTACTTAATGTTACATAATTTTACGTTTTTGGGCAGTGAGGGCGATCGATCTGCCTTGTGATCTGAGACACTTGCTAGTTTCGGAGGGCGATCGGAACCCGCTTTGAACTGCGTCGGCTACATTGCTTAATCATGAGGCAATAAGGAGGGAAATCCTGATGACAGAAGCAGAATTTTTTAATAACAATGCTGTCGAAGTTGATGGCATCTGACTTGAAACTATTGTGTCCAACCCTGTGCTAAATTGACCCATAATAAAAACTAATCCCGGTGATAAGAAATCAGCATATAGCAATCCTAAATCATTTGTGAATTTCTTACGGGCTCCCAGCGGGATCGGGGAGGGTTGGGGTGGGATCAAAAATTTACGACTCCTGCAAGGATTGCTATATGTCAAATGCAATCATGACCTTACCCTTAAATTTTATTAGCAATAACTTGGTTATTTGGATTAACTGCTCAAGCAAGTGTTGGATTCAAAAACATAGACATAAGGCGCGCCCTAAGCATCCGGAGACAGTGATATCAGTTTCAAAAAAGCAACTGTCTGCTCGTGATTCCAACCCCTACAAAATCAGTTATATCAAATCCGTTAGCATCGGAATAGTAAATTCTAGTTCACTGTTGACTGTTGACTGTTGACGGTTGACTGTTGACAGTGAACAGTCAACCGTCAACATCATTCCGGTGTAACGGGCAATGATATTATTCCCAATAATTTAATCTAAAATTGTGCGACTGAGCGCTCACGCCGAAGTCTAAAATCTAAAATGGTATGAGTTATTACGATCGCACTTATGAGTAAGGTGTGCACTGCACACCCTACAAATGTGAGTTAAGCTAATCCGCATTTAAATTGCAGAGTAAAATAAATCTTTACTCTTATGGGGAGTAGGGGTTGGGCAGGAACTCCCACACTTAATATCGTTTCCGGTTGTATCGGAATGATTTAACCGCAGAGGGCGCAGAGAACGCAGAGGGAGAGAATACAGAGATGAATAATTCCGATGCTACCGGATTTGATATAACATACAATTTAAACTCACATCTTGCACCATTGTTAATTAGCCTTTTCTGAACAGGCTTTCCGGCCTGTTCCACAAGAAGAAAATTTATCTTTTGTGGAACAGGCCCGACAGCCTGTTCTTGAGAATGGTGCAACCTCTCAATTTAAATGCACAACAGCTTAGGGCGCAAGTCTCGTTAATGTTTCTTAGGATTTTTCGGAAAAGGAATGCCCAAACTTTCGTGAAAAACAACCTGAGTTTTATAAGTCAAGCGCCGGTTAACTTGTTTGATGATTTTTTCCAAAAGCGCATCGCCGGTTTTTTCTATTAAAGGTTGAGACATCGATCGAATAAACTTGGGAAAGCAAACTCCCACAGCCAAATCCAGCTTCCAGGTAGTAATGGTAATCGCAGGCGGCAGCTTAGCGCGTTCCGAGCTCGGCCAATCGGCGGCAAACTCCTGAGACGGTATCTCCACTAGCTTCATTGCCGATCGAAAATCCACTTCATACCCAGGGGATGTATAATCGGGAACCGGGATTGTCTTAATCAAATAGCACCCTTCAGCGTCAGGCGGCAGCAACTCTAAACCAATTCTCGCTTCAACGCGGTAGCCAAAAGCCCCAAAACGCCCGATTAATAAATCATAGCCGTTTTCGCCGATCGGCTGGGCCTTCATCGGCGAAGCGCAGTGGCAAAACCAACTCTTGTGGTTGTTCAAATGGTTCCCCACCGTCTCCGCATCGGCGTACATCTCCATGCTGTCTTCAAAATGCGTGTGAAACCAAATCGGCTCAACTTCCTCTGGTGCATCCGCGCTTCCACTTTCGGGCGGTTGGACACTCGCATCTGGGTAGTAATTTTCGTCAGAAGCTTCAACAGTTTGATATTCAGCGGAATCGTGCTTCATCGTATGCTCTCCTGTTATAGCTAGTAAAAGTATAGTCATTTATCGCATGACATGGGAGGCATTAAGTCCCTCCCCCTTCGCTTGTACTTTGAGCGGATTGACCCGCCTCGGCTGAACTACGCAGCTCCCTATCAAGAAAGCTAAACGCATTTGGGATTGCTTTTCTCAAAATGTTGTAGGCGCCATTCACATCGGAATTAATTAATTGACCGACCGATGTTTTGTACAATCCTCTCTTGATTCGCTTGCCACTAAATATGACATCATTCCCAGTCTTTCCATAAACAGGGATTGGGTCTAAATTAAGAAAACTTGATTGAGAAGTATAAGATTCTTCTTGCTGTAGCACCTTAATCCCAACTAATTGAGCTTTGTATTCCAACATCTCAATTAGTCGAGCATGAGGAACGTTGATAAAGTTTTGATTAGTTTGCTTCCCTAAGTTGATCTCGTTTTTCCATTGTACATTTTTGCCAATTACTAGCATCTCAAGTTGTTTGGCGACAAGAACGTCAACGATCAGGCGACTGGTATGGTGTAAATAGTTATCGACTTTTTGATTGCGACAACGAGTTAAACGCTGAATGCGGGATGAGGTCTTGCGACCTCTTTTCAACTGAGATTGTAACTCGGCTTTACGTTTGTTGTAGAACTGATTAATTGATTTCAATGGTCGCCCGTTAATCAGGAGAGGGGTAAAACCCGGCTGATTTGAAGTTAACGCCACTAAATTATTCAGTCCTAAATCAATACTAGCTACGAAGTTTTTTGGGTTTTCATCAAGGGTGAACTCCGGTTCATTATAGATTACCTCAATTACATAACAATCGCATTTAGGAACCAGTCTAACTTGGCAAACCCGATCTGGTTTTACCTTGGTTTTTATTGAGATTTCCGTACCCGAAAGCTTGATGATTCCTTTTTTCAATTGCTTGCTACTAACAGCCTGAATCGTATAGACGAGGATATTCCGTCCTTTGATTTTATCTTTGTACTTCGGTAGTTTTGGGCTACCAGTGAATTTAGTGGGCTGCGTTTTGTAAGCTTTTACAGCCTCAAAAAAAGATTTCCAATTCTTGTCCAATATCATCAATACTTGTTGACTAACCTTGGCTGGCAAGTCTTTGTACGCTTGATGAGACTTCATCAAACCGTTCATTTCGTTGTAATTAATGTAACCCCATCCATAGATAAAACTCTGACGAATTACGTAATTAGCAGCATTGTAGAGATTTTTGGATTGAAAAGCTAATTTATCAATCTCCACGAAACGGTGTTCCGTAGATTTAATGATGTGCCTCTCTGCTAGTTGCATTCAGACTCTCCATTTTTTGGCGTTGCTTAATCAGAGTATGAAAAAAATAAGTTAAAAATCCAGAAGCTTTGTGGATACTGGTTTCTATGACTTGCATATTTAGCCTTTCATACCGTAAATCAGCAACGCCCATTTTTTAACGAGCGAAATAATTCTTTCAGTTGACCCTCCTGACTATATGATAGTACCATTGTTTATTGATGCTTACAATCTTAATGAAGTTTTATAATACACGCCAATCGATCGGGTTGGGGATGTGTTAAGGAAGTTTCCTCCCTACAATTGAGAAATCGATAGTTGCGCTATAGCAACAAAACTTACCCTAGTTCAGCATAACTCGACATATGAAAGCATTTGTAGCAGGAGCCACAGGTCAGACTGGCCGCCGAATCGTCGCAGAATTAGTCAAGCGAGGCATTCCCGTGCGCGCCTTAGTCCGAAATCTAGACACAGCGAGGCAAATTTTACCGCCGGAGGTAGAGTTAGTGACTGGGGATGTATTAAATGCGACTTCCCTGGGCGATGCCATCGGCGATAGTACGGTATTGCTGTGCGCGACAGGGGCGGCCCCTGGTTTTGACCCGACAGCGCCTTACAAGGTGGATTTGGAAGGTACTAAAAATTTGGTGGATGCAGCTAAGGCTAAGGGAATTGAGCATTTTGTGCTTGTGACTTCTCTGTGCGTCTCTCAGTTTTTTCACCCGCTGAATTTGTTCTGGCTGATTCTGGTTTGGAAGAAGCAAGCCGAGGAATATTTGCAAAAAAGCGGCCTCACTTATACGATCGTCCGTCCGGGCGGTCTCAAAAATGAGGATAATTCAGATGCGATCGTCATGACTGGTGCGGACAAAATGTTTGAGAGCAGCATTCCGCGCACCAAGGTAGCCCAAGTGTGCGTGGAGGCGCTGTTTCAGCCGACTTCTCGCAACAAGGTTGTGGAAATTGTGGCGAAGTCGGAGGCTCCGCAAAAGAGTTTTGAGGAGTTGTTTGCCAGTGTGATTTGATTGAATTAGGCTCGCTTGGGTTCGGTGCGTCAGACAAAAAACACTTTGATTTGGATCGCAGATGTTGCACCATTGTCAACAACAGGCAAGATGCCTGTTCCACAAAAAGTGGATTTTATTGTGGGGTGGGCATCCTGCCCGCCCAAAAAAGGCTTATCCTGCCCGCCCAAAAAAGGCTGATCGAGAATGGTGCAAGATGTGATTTGGGTCAAAGAGTGGGGCTGACGCACCCTACAACAATTTTCCGATCGCCAAATCTGGCAAAATCTTAATAGTTTTACGATTCGCCCTTAAAATTTCGTTTTCTCAGCATGAAAACTCTCAAGTGGCCAGCTTGGTTCCCCTATCCGATTTCGTGGTTAAGGGCATTTGCTCTCGCTCAGAGTTTTAGTTTTGTCCTTCGCAGGGGCATTCCTTTTGTCAGCGACGATATCGGCTTTCTGACTCTACTGCTGGCGGCTTGGCTGATTCAGTTGCCTGTGTTTTTTGTTTGTCACTTGTTAGCCGTCAAAATCTTAAATCCCTTACTAATTATGCTGCCGGGCCGCTTTCGCGTTGCGCGCAAGTTTAAGCGTCGGCATACGGGTATTCGATCGCACTTGCGAGAAGGCTTGAATGCTGTTGTAGTGATTTTTTTTGCATTTAATCTGTCGCTGTTGGTGCAACTTGCGATTTTTTATTGGCCAGCGCGAGCGATCGATCCGGCTCAGTTACTAACAGGAATATCTACTCTGACAAATGTTGCCATAGCCGGTGAATTAGATTTCTGGCTGATTAAATTGGCGGGGGTTTTATCGAGTCTAACGCTGGTAGCCGCGCCGCTATATCAATACGATTTTCGGGTGCGCCGAATGCGGGCGGCTCGAAAATTAGCCGAATTTGCGGAAATGGAAATGACTTTGCTGGAAGCTGAGAAATTAAGCCGTCGAAAAAGAGGTTTGCTGAGGCGATCGGAAATTCAAATCCTCGGATTTCTACTTTTAATCGGCGCTGTGATTGGCGGCGGTGTTTTTTTGGTTGCTAATTTGCGGGGAAATCAGCAGTTGTCGCAGTCGGTAAGCGGGCGGGGAAAATTCCCGCCGCTGGCTATTAAAACGGGCGATCCTTATATTCGAGCCCTGATGCGAACTATTTCTGCTAGCGAGTCCAATGTTTCTCGGCCTTATCACGTTGTTTACGGTGGCAAATACATATTAGATTTGAGCCGCCATCCTGACTGGTGTGTGAGGATTGTTAATGGCCCGAATCGGGGCAAGTGTACTACGGCAGCGGGCAGGTATCAATTTCTGACTTCGACTTGGAAGGAGAAGGCTAAGCGCTATCAGGCGCGTCGTGCTAATTTTTTATTCTGGGAAGATTACAGTTTTGAACCAGAAGATCAGGATGCTGTGGTTTATGCTTGGTTGAGCGATCGCAAGTTTTGGAAGGCTGATATTCCTGAGATGTTGCGGCAGGAAAGATTAACGGACGTATTGCGGATGCTTTCGGGAACTTGGACGAGTTTGGGATATGGAATTGAGACCAATTCTATGAGTTCTCGTTTGCCGAAAGTCTACCGGGAAATGCTGCGGGAAGAATTGGAAAATGCTGGTTCTTAGGTTAAATTAACACAAAGAAGGGTAGGGACACTGCAGTGTCCATTGGTGTCAACTTAACGTTAAACAGTCCGACAGTCCGACAGGGAATGAATTCCCTGCCTCAAAGCTAAAGTCCTCTGAAGAGGACTGAGAATAAAATTTTTTAAACTCATTAGTCCTCTTCAGAGGACTTTAGCTATTAGACAGGGGTTTCAACCCCTGGCGGACTGACGGGTAGGCGGGAATATTGATGGACTAAAAGCTTAAGTTGACACCTATGGGCCAAGCCCTGTCCTACAGAGATCCGGTGCAATCCACCATATTTGATATAATTACTTCAATTTTGGTAAAAAGGCTGTCAAACATTTGTACAATTCTAATCCCGGCCCTGCTTGCAGCGGATAAAGCTTGTCGAAATTAATGGGATTTCCTGGTGCTAATTTCCACTCGGTTTTCTGTGCGGTTTTTGGGGAAATTTCGATCGCTAGCGTGATGTTAATAATGTTGTTGTGCTGGGGGATGCCCCGGAAGCAGTAACTTTTGCCCGTGCGTTTGTCTGAATCGCTGCCGGTGATGTATCTGTCTTGTTTGCGAAATTGGATTTCTCGAAAAGGTCGATCGAGCACAAAGGAGTCTCGGTAGCGGTAGTCTCCGTCGCGCAAGCTTTGGACAGTCGGCTTGATTTGACTTATAAGTGTTGCTGGACTAAGAGTTAGCATCATTGATCCGCGTTCCTCCTGTGAAATCGGTGATTTTGCTGCCTGGTTGCGGGTGTCTGTGTCGCTGTTGGCGGCTTAAACAAACGCGCGCCGTGTAACAAATTAATAAAAGTTGTGATGCAGTTTAAGTTGATCGGGAGCATCTCATATTTGTAAAGACACTTCTTCTGGCTCCTTCCTTCTTCCTTCTGAGTCTTTTCTCCTGGCTCCTGACTCCTGACTCCTAACTCCAATTTCTACCTTGGCTGCTTTCATTGAGATGCTCCCAAGTTGATCCCTAGCAATCGTGAATAATTATTTCAGGGTTTCCTCTCGGTTATTTATCTGAGTAATAATAGAAACATACAGCAAGCCGTGAGAAATTTTACGGGCGCATATTTAGGGATTAATTGACAATACTGCGAGGATACTGCTATGTTTTGCGTGACGCGAGAAACCGGAAATTCCCAACGGCGAGGCTCTTTCACCTCTGCGTCTAAAAGTACCCCTATTCTGCGAGCGCGAGTTTACAAAGATGAGGCTCTGGTGTCGGCCACGCTAGCGGGGCTGCCAGCTCTTTTGGCATCCCTCGAAAGCTTTCGCGAGCAGTAGAACTTGGCATTTTCTATTGCTATATATGGCGCTTTGATGTTTGTGATAGCGGCTGCCAACCGACCAATGGCTGTTTTGATTGCACCTACAATCCTCCTCGATTTGAGTAGAGTTTTGCTGTGCTGAACTATTGCAGGACTAAGAAACCTGGTTGTTTATACACAAACATTTTTACAGCCCTTTGTTATGGTATGAAAAATGGTATAAAAACCAGGTTTCTTGGTATCTGTCCGTAAGTCTTGTGTTAACAAAATTTATTTGTCAGTGTCATCCGGTGCGATCGATCCCTCTACCTCTTGGGAAGAACGGCTTAACATAGAGTCGTGCAGGTGTTCGCTGTGCTGCCGTTCTTGAGCCATTAATTCTCTGGCTTTTTCTTCAGCAATTCCCTCCCCATGTGTTTCTAGCTCGTGGGAGGAACGATTGAGCATAGATTCGTGCAAGTGTTCGCTATGCTGCCTTTCTCGTGCAATTAGTTGTCTAGCTTTTTCTTCGGCGTTCATGGGAGTCTCTCCAAGTGTTTGTGAGAACTGATTCTTATATTAAGATGCCACAATTCGAGGGTAAATGTAGCAAGATTAACATAAATTTTTACAAATAATTGTAGAAAAAAATGTAGAAAAAAATTTGAGTTTACTGGCGGTGGGTATCGGGATCGGTGGTAGCCGAGCTAATTATTGCCAGACACCGGAAAAGATATTCTTGACTGCGATCGCAATTCGATTTAAGTCTTCCTTCAGCAGCGGCGGCCAAGAAACTCCTCTGCGGAGTCCCGATTCAAATTGCTGCAAACCTTCTACTGACAGTAAATGCAGTGCCGAGATCAATTGTCGATCGAGCATTGGAGATTCTTGCAGCCCTTCAAACAATATTTTTAAAGCTAATAAAATCGATGTCACCTGTCCGGGTACGGGGGGCTGACCTTGTTTGAGACGCATCAGGAAGGCGTCGGGATTTTTCTTGGTTTCCAGGGCGGTTCCTTGGTCGATCAGAAAACTGCGGGCTGTTTTGTAATCCATTTGACGTGCGATCGATCTCCTGCAATTAATTAGCTGGCATTATATCACTTTTTGTCGCGCTCAATTTGGTAATATATTTCCATACAGCCTACACTACAGCTACTCGTGAGGTGGGCCCATAAGCACGCTACAGCTACTGATTAGAGGCGTAGCATTCATCCCACAGTCGCCTTGAGCGAAGTGAAACGGACAGGGAAAAATAAAACAATGGCAAAACACCAAAGAAATAGCAGAAAATCCAAGATTTATCGCTACTTGTGGCTGCTTTTTTTGTGTCTGAGCTTTCTGTTAGTTCCGCTCATCAAAAAAATAGCTGCCGATACGCCATTCCCCCCACCCGCTCCTATTGAAAATAATGCTAGTTTTGGAGCGAGGATTCAAAGGACGATGGGGCTACTTGCGGCTAGCACTCAAACAGACCGCCGCCAAGTGCGTATTCTATTCTACGGTCAATCCATCACAGAACAAGATTGGTGGAAAGATGTAGTGAAGGATTTGAGACAGCGATTTCCCAATGCAGATTTAATTGTAGAAAATCGGGCGATCGGAGGATTTGCCGCCCCGATTTTAATCCGTCCCAGCGAACATGATTTGTATCCTTTTTATCCAGACTTGCTAATTTTTCACGTCTACGGAGGCGATGAAGATTACGAAGCCCTAATTGCCAATGTCCGCAGCCGCACTGCTAGCGAAATACTCTTGCATTCCGACCATATTGACTGGATGCCGACAGGCAACAGCGACGATCCAAATTCAGTCAGCAGATACGAATGGCACAACACTCATTCTACTCAATGGCTGCCGGAGTTGGCAGATAAATACGGCTGCGAAATCGCCGAAATTCGCGAACCTTGGCGCAGGTATTTGAAAGACAATCGCTTGCAGCCACAACAGCTATTGAGCGACAGCATTCACCTCAACGATTGGGGAAACTTTCTCCTAGCTGCTCTCATAAAACCGTACCTGCGGTACAACCCAAATTCTCCTCAACCGCCGCAGGATTTAGTGAAAACCTATACAGTTGGCAGCGATGTTAAATGGCAAGATGGCAAGTTGGTTTTAGAATTTGAAGGAAATAGAATAGATGCGATCGCCGATAAAACCTTCAACGGCAAGGCAATTTCTGCTAGAATTGCGATCGACGGCAAAAAACCATCAGAATTTCCTGAACTTTACAGCATCACCAGACCTAGCGTTAGCCTTGGCGTCGGTTGGCCGGCAATCATCCAAATATCAAGTCAAAAACCGCTAATCGTCGAAGATTGGAAAGCCATAATTACTGAGATTAACAGCGACGCTAGCAAGTTTAAATTTGACGTTGTAGGTTCTAAAACAGGTTACGACGGCAGCGGTACAAACGACGAAATGTTTGTCTCAAACTCGGGCCGCGTCGTGATTGAACCGAGAAACTGGTGGCTGCAAAAAGCCTATGAACACTCTAAAAAACCGACGCCTAAAGGCTTTGAGATTTCCTGGCAGGTGCGACCAATGTTTGTTGATTCATACGTTCCGCCAAAGATTGCAGATTCAAACCGCGAGTATTCTACAACATTGGCTCAGAATTTGAGCAACTCCAAACACATCCTCGAAATCGTCCCCGAAACAGATGGGAAAGTTCCTATTGAGGCAATTCGAGTGTATCGCCCTCCTTTCTCCAATCTAAAATCTCAAGTTGAGAGTTTTAAACCGCAGATATCAGCGGATGAACGCTGATCAACGCTGATGCAATTTTATCAGCGTTTATTTGCGTTCATCTGCGGTTTAAAAAATCTTTATGTTGATTTTATAGCAATCGCCTTGGCGGCGTAGGGCGTTGATGATTGTTCAAACCCTTAATAATTAAGCATCTTGACTCCTGACTCCTGCTAAGTAGGTGTGCAGAATTAATTACACAATATTTCTACTGAAACCCTTGCCTAGCAAGGAGTCTTTATGTAATTAATTTTGTGTGGTTACTTATAATCGCCAAGATTATCAACTTCTAGGAATTCCTAACTCGTGAAACATCAACAGCGATAAACATAAATCCGCCACAAAAATCAACACCCAAGAAGTTACCACCGCCGCCGTTGCAGCTTGGCCTACTCCTTTCCCTCCGCCCACCGTCGTCAATCCCCAACCGCAACCGACAAGGGCAATTATTAACCCAAAAATAAAACTTTTAATCACCACATTTACTAAATCCCAAGGCCCCAAGAAAGTTCGCACCGATTCCAAAAATACCGACGGTTCCAAATTATAAAAATGAACCGCTACAAATAGCCCGCCCAAAATTCCCACCGCTACCGAAAAAATTGTTAAAATCGGCAGCATGATGCAGCAAGCTATCACCCTCGGCACTACTAAATAATCAACCGGATTTGTTCTTAACATATACAGGGCGTCTATTTGTTCCGTCACCTGCATTTCTCCTATCTCCGCCGCAAAGGCCGAACCTACTTGTCCCGCCACCACGCCCGCCGTTAAAAGTGGTGCTAATTCGCCGCAAAATGCCACAGCAAAAGCACCTCCCATCGCCCCAACCGCGCCAAAGCGAACCAATTCTCTGGCTGATTGAAATGTAAAAATCATGCCGCCAAAAAAGGCTATTAGCAGCACGGATCTGAAAGAATCCAAGCCTACTGTTACTAAATGTTCCATGATTTTGCGGCGGTCAATTTTGCCTTGGAGTATGCGTAGCAGCACTTGGCCGCCCAAGAACAACGTCACGAAAAACCGCTGAAACCACCTGTTATTGAAGGTTTCATCTAAATGTCGATCGCACTTTTCTTGGTATTTTTTAACCAATGACTGAGGACTCGCGATTTATTGCAAACAGGGCGAAGCATTGCTAAATAGAGATTTACGCAATTGTACAGCAATTATTGCACGATTTGTCAACATATATTTTTTGTCTCTCAGCCCTGCGGTTGGTGGGTTAGGCGCGGTTTAAGATTTATTTATTGGTGACTTAACTTAATCGCCGCGCCCAACCCACCCTACAATATGACTAAAATCTAAAATCCTAGGACTACTCCGCAAGTAACAAGTCTATAAACTTATCCAACTTTTCATTATTCTTTTCGGCTTGATCCTTGCCAATTCTCAGCAGTGCCGATATCTTCTCTTCCGAGGCATCATCAATCGGCAGCGGTTGTTCGTGGCTCAAATCGGGAGTAATTCTCAAATATTGATTCGGTCTTTCAACCGCATCATAAATTTGAATTAGTTGATAATTTACCGTTTCAGCAACTCCCGTCATCATGATATTAATCAAAGGCTGAACCCACTCAACTTGACCCCAATTTTTCGCTTCTTCGTAGGGGTATTTTTTCTGAGCTTCTCCTGTCCCCAGCGATAGAATTACCATATCTTTTGCGGTCGGACCTTTGTCGGAGCGATCGTCGGGAATTCTGAATTTATTTCTAACTTCTGCATAGGCACAAAGTGCGGGATTGTTTGCGAAAACTCCCCCGTCAATTAAAGCGTAGGATTCGTTGGTCAAAGAGCGGATTTTGGTAGGTTCAAAGAAAGTGGGAGCTGCTGATGTGGCTCTGGCGATATCTCTAATAAAATAGTCTTCTGCTGGAAGTTCTTTAGCATCTATTTGATCGAAAAAGTGAGCTTTTCTCCTTTCGATGTCGTAACTGGAAATTAAACAAGGTTTGAGCAGTTCGCTGAGTTTGCAATTTCTAAAGTTTTCCAACAAGAATTGTTCTAAGCGCTCGCCTGGATATTTCTCATCTATCAAACCGTCTATAGATCTGAGTTTTTGCCATAATGAACTCTTAAAAACGTCGCGACCGCTCTCAATCGAAAAATTAAGAGCGTCTTTCGCTGACCACCGAGGTCTGGTGGGATTTTCGGCATCGGGATACAAATAGATGCAAGTTAAAATTCCTCCCGCACTCGTGCCCGCGATTAAATCAAAATAGTCAGCTATTCTCGCATCTGGGTTGCCACTTGCCTTTTGCAGCTTTGACTCAATGCTAACTAAAACTTGCGCGGGAATAATTCCTCTAATTCCGCCTCCATCTATGGATAAAATTCTGGTATATTTAGCCATTACTGTTGCCTCCTCTGAATGTTTGCTCGTTTCCTACAGTCCGGGATACAAAAAGTGGTTTGAGAAGCTAATCATAGCGGTAATAGCGGTAAGGTGCTTAGGGCGCGCCCTACATAATTCCGCATTCATGCACCGCTCAATCTCAAATCCCAAATCTTCAATCTAAATTTAATTGGCGGGCGGCGATCGTATAGCGAAAAATGTATTCTACAATTTCTACGTAATTGTAGGCGGCCGCTGGCGAGTCTGCCCAGACTGTTATGCCGTGATCGCGAATTAATAAAGCGGGTACAGACGGCGCTGAAACGGCAAAAAAGTCGCAAATTTCCTTGGCTATCTTAGGGACTTCCAAATAATTTGTAAAGAGGGGGATCGACACCTGCGGGTTTTCCTCCCACACCCCCAAACCTTTCAGCATTTCGATCGCCGGTAAAGGCACTGCATCTCCTGCTGTTAGCCGAGAAACTAAATTTGCCTCGATCGAGTGAACGTGATAGCAAGCTTTAGCGTTTGGAAAACAATTGTAAACGGCTAAATGAATGCTGGTTTCGGCCGAAGGGCGGCTGTCGGGAACAGGTTGCTCAACAATAGCACCGTCTGAGTTCATTCTGATAAAATCTTCTTTAGTTAACTGCCCTTTCGCGCGGCCGCTAGCAGTAATCCAAAAAGTGCCATCTGGTAAGCGGGCTGAAAGATTGCCAGCAGTCCCAACCATCCAACCGCGATCGTAAAAATGTTTGGCTGCTGCAATTAAATCCGATCTCAAATCGCCACTCATTCTTTACAAATTCCTCAGCTTTTGATCTATTTTTTAGTAGGTTGATAGGAATTGCGCTGGCCTATCTAAACAACGTAGGGTGATCCATGCACACCTTATATCAAATTCGGTAGCATCGGACTTATATGCAGGGGGGCGGGTTTATTATATTGTCTATTATGGGCAATTATTGTTGGTGAACCCGCCCCTACAAAATTTAACATCATACAATACCGATGCAAACGGAATTTATATTACCTGAGAAAGGCGATAGTTTCAATTCCATTTCTGGGACAAACTTTCCAAAATGTCAAAAAAATTATCCCATTTAGTATAAGGCTTTTGCTGTTCGTCTAGATACTGGGCAAGCCGATCGCGCGCAAACACCGACGAAGCCTGCAAAGCCATATTAAAATCCGTCAGCGAATCTCCGATTGCCACCTGTTCCTCGGCCGGGTGCTGGCCCATCACCCGCACCTTAGACACCAATTCCTCATCTCCTTCAAACTCAGAATTGACTTGCAAGCGAGGGCCACTAGCGTCCACATCCACAGCGTAAATAACGCTCGCCCGGTGTACCAAATCGCCCATTACCGTCTCTACCATGACCCGAAGACCGCCGGAAACGATCGCAAAATCTACCTTTTTCTCGTCCAAAAAATCCAGCAACTCCAACAATCCCGGCCGCATCAGCCTTCCCCTAGAAAATTCCACAATTTCCCCGTAACGTTCCGAGGGAATAGACTCTAGTAACTGCCGCACTCCCGATCGCAAACTCAGCCTTCTAGCGTATATTTCAGGCATCAGTTGAGACGACAGTTCCGGTGCGAAATACTTGAGCATGGCCACAAAAGTTTCTTCAACAGTTATCGTGCCGTCAAAGTCGCAGAATACCACCCGTTGCTGATTGTTCGGGATTGAAGATTTTTGCTTGTCATCGGTCATTGTCAGTCGCACCTTTCGAGAACGGCAAAAGTTTACACAATTCATCGTACACTGTCGAGCGATCGAGCGCGACAGCCCAAAACTAATAGTGACGCGCTGTTTGTTGGCAATTTACCGCAGGATTTTATTCAGAATCTTCGAGAGAATCTTCATCTTCCAGGGAATCTTCCAGGGAATCTTCGAGAGAATCTTCATCTTCCAGGGAATCTTCTACCTCCTGCTTGTGGTTTTTTGTCTTTTGGGGGTTAGACTTAGCCGGCAAACAGATTAAATTATCATCTTCAGTATTAATCAAACCTTTCGATCGCAACTTACCCATCAGTCGCGTCACCGTCACCCGCGTTGAGCCAATTGCGCTGCCAATTTGAGCGTGAGTCAAGGCCCAAGGCAGCCGGTAGCCCCGAACCACATCCGGTTCGTCGTCACCTACGTAAGGTTCGCCGAACTCCTCGATCAACAAAGTGAGAAATCCCAACAGTCGGTCGATCGTCCGACGCTGTCCCAAAGTGCTCAGCCAGAGGAGTTTCCGCTGGTGCTGGTAGCGAAACGCATCCAAAATTTCTCTACGAAAGTGAGGCCAATTATCCAAGTCGTGCCAATACATCCACACTACGTGAGTTTGATCGGCGTGGGCGTAAGCTTGGAGAGTAAACGGAGACTGAGCAACCAGTTCAAAGGGCTGGCCTGCGCCGACGAAGCCCAAAAAAGCTTCTTCTGTAGTTTTGTCAGCGGATTTCGACTTCGCCGCCGCAGCGCTAACTTGAGCGCTACCTACGAGTCGCACAGAACCTTTCTGGACTAAATACAGCAGTCCGGGTCTTGCGGGAATCCGCTCGTCTTTGCTAAAAGTCCGGCAGCGGTAGTGTTCCTGGGCCCAGTCGATAATTCGCTGCCAAGTGATAAAAGGTCGATCGATAGTCTCTACAGGTGTGGAAGTTGATTGCATAAGTGAGGCTCTGGGATATATTTAAGAGTGAGAAAAACAGCTTCTGCCAGCAGTGCGATACAAAGTGAGACAACCAACCCCCGATCGAGCTTGCACGCTTCTTAACTATGCTGACTTTTCTTAGTTTTACCGAAAAATTTAATGTAGCAAAAAATACATCAAAATGGTAGAGTTCAGCAAAAAATTTGTCGTAAATTATTGTTATTTAGCAAAAAAATCGCTAGAAAGCCTATTAATTCGATGTAGCCCCGATCGGGGGAGCCGATCGACTATCTCTGAGATCAGCAGTTTAACGTACAAGAAAAGTGCAAGCGGTAACAGTCGATCGTTGCTCTTACCGTAGGATGAGCCGATATGGATACAGCAAATATGGAGCCGTGCCCGGAAGTTACAGTGAAGTGTTTCTTGCTTTCAAGGTTCCAAAGGGCGATCGCCCTGCAAGAGACACTAGGGGAAATTCCATTAAATCTCATAGGTGGCACCATTCTCAATAACGGGCAAGATGCCCGTTCCACAAAAGATGAATTTTCTTGTGGAACAGGCATCTTGCCTGTTCCTAAACAAGTAAT
>NZ_JAUBTT010000085.1:0-37519 GCF_036705125.1 Microcoleus sp. B7-D4 | reverse complement strand
GCACCTGACTTGCATCGCACCAGTTCTTAACCCATGCCACGTCAAGTGCGACCGATATATTCAGCAAGCCCTATTTAGTTTCAAACGAACAACTACATCGGCGGCCGCGACTTTAGCAGCGGCATCCCGAAAGTTGATTGCAGCTAATCTCACCTACGTGCAGTGTGCAGTGCAGGCCCCGCAGCGCAGCATTGCGGGGGCGTTAGCAGACGATTGTGGCTAGCCGTCTATTTCTCACCAATAGCGTGGCTTGACCAAAATTTTAACAAGCTTCCGAGCCTGCGGGTAGATCGTTTTTGTGTGAATTTGGGCGGAAGTGGGACAGGGGCATTGGCACTCGTAACGATAAACTCGGTTTTTTCGTTAATTCTTCGCTGCTAAACCGCCTATTTTCAGTACATTCCAGGACGCACTCTCGACGCTCACAAACCCGTTTTATTTACCCAAAATGCTGTAACAAAGAGAGCGCTGATTTGACGGATGTTAATTTGAAGGGGGCAATTATGCCGGATAGAAGTGTTTGGGCGATCGACTAAGATAACCGTTAGGAAATATTGTAGTCAGCTAGCAAGCGCCAAAAATCATACTATCTTGTAAAAGCAGGGTCGGATTTAGTTAGGATCTGTAGTGAGAGCGAGTAGACCCTTTCACGCAGGCGTCCTCTGCCAACGTTTTGTTTATTTGTACCCACTTACTTAAGTTAAATCAATCGGTATTTAATGCTGTGCCGCCAAATTTGATATAAGATCGAGCTAAATTTCTAGTGTGAGAGTAGAGGCGTTTGTGAGCCAACAAGATATTTTAAATTTAGCAAAAGAAGGCGATGCCAGGGCGATCGCATTTCTGATCGGCCAAGCACTCCAAAGCTTCGGCGTCACGGCTAAAGCCAGCCGGGAAAATGACAGCCTGCACCTGCTGCTGGAAGCAGAACATTTACCCGCAGAAGAAGCCTGTCTCCGAGTCGCAGTCAAAGGGTTGCAGCGGCTGCAACCAAATAACCTTTACTCAGTGACAGTTTACGGGCGGCGCGACGGCGAGCAATTGCCCGCTTGGACTCAGACGGTAGAATTAAAAAAACGCTTGACTTCCGAACCCGTGAGTCCGTTAGTTGCCGTGAATGCCGCAGTAGCTGCCAGTGCAGCAGTAGCCGCTAGTTTACCCGCTTCTCCCATTCCTGTGACTTTGCCCAAGCTAGAAAAACCTCAAAATGTCACCACTGCGCCCACTCAAACACCAGAACAATCTCCGCCCCAACCCCCTAAAATCCCAACTCCAAAACCCCCACATCAAAGGCAGCAAAAGCCATCACCGCAGCCAGAATTAGCAGGCACTAAAACTAAAAAATCTGGGCTGTCAGTCGGTGTTCTGAGTCTAATTCTCGTACCGATATCCGGCTTTGTGCTGGCTTCTCAACTTTACAAATCCTCACCCACCGCTACTAATAACCCTCTAACGTCAAAGCCTGCGGTACAAGAAGTGAGCTCGACACCCGCACCAGCAGCCGCAGCCAAACCCCTTCCCGCTGCAAAATCGCCCTCCCCGGCTGCCAAAAAACCTGCCATTGTGCCCGCCACTGTCAGCATCAAAGCAGTTGGTGACATGATCCCCGGCACAAATTATCCCTACAACAAACTGCCGGCAAAAAAAGAGATGTTATTGGCGTCCGTAAAACCGTACCTCCAAGGAGCTGATATTCTGTTTGGCAATTTTGAAAGCACGATGACCGATTATCCTTACAGTTCCAAAGCAGGCGGCGGACGAATGCTGTTTGCCTTTCGGACGCCTCCGAGTTATGCCAAAATTTTCAAAGATGTTGGTTTTGATATTTTGAGTATTGCCAACAATCACTCTTACGATTTTAACGAGCAGGGATTTAAGGACACGATTAAAAACATCGACAGCAACGGCATGAAGGCTGTTGGCAAAAGAGATCAAATTGTTTATAAAAATGTCAAGGGTGTGAATTTTGCCTTTATCGGTTTCAGCAACTACGGCGACGTTCACAATTCCTTGCTGGAACTGAAAGCGGGAGCAGAAGTTGTCAAAAAAGCTAAGGAAAAGGCTGATATTGTAGTGATATCAGTTCATGCTGGAGCTGAAGGAACGGGAGCTATCAATGTGAGAAATAAAACTGAGTTCTTTTACGGAGAAAACCGGGGAAATATGGTTTTGTTTTCGCGGACGATGATTGATGCGGGAGCAGATTTGATTTTGGGACATGGCCCGCACGTTCCCAGAGCGATGGAACTTTATAAAGGGAAATTGATTGCTTATTCCCTGGGCAATTTTTTGGGTTATCGCACTTTGTCCACAGCCGGAGCACTCGGTAAATCTCTAATTTTGGATGTGAAAATGACTCCGCAAGGGGATTTTGTTTCTGGTAAGATTATCCCCATCCAACTTGACGGGCGAGGTGTGCCGACTGTTGATAACAATTTTAGGACTGTGGGGTTGATTGACCGTTTGACCAAGAGCGATTTTCCCAAGACAGATTTGAAAATTGATGACAAGGGGATAATTTCCAAGAAATGATCGGGGCAATTATTTACTGAAGAAGTGCCTTATGACTCAATACGGTTCAGTTAGGGCTTTCAGACGAATTTCATTTCACGCATTTATCAGAGTTCCAGACTTGTGAAAGGAAATCAGATTATTCTTATCTGAACCGTATTGAGACCAAGATGAGCGTCAAAATAGCTCATACAGAGTTCAAGGATTGGCTGAATTATGTGCAAATATTTTTCCAAGAATCAACTTAGACAATTGTTAATTATTTTGAAGGGATTTGTAATTACTTTCTTAATCGCACAACAAGTAGAGTGATATCAGGAATAAATAATCGAATTAAGTTAATTATGCGACAAGGATATGGCTTTTCAAACTTTGATAATTTTCGAGAAGCGTATTAGCTTGCTTTTCTAATTAGATAAAAATATCACCGCAAGTTCAGGAGAACCCGCTAATCTAGTGATAACTTTATCTAACAAAATAAGCAAGCTAATACTTTTTCCAAGCATGAACGCCTCTATCTGTCCGCATGGATGTAGTCCACAAAGTAAAATCTCGGACGAAGCCAGAATATCAGCCAAGCGTAAGCTCCTAAACCTAATAGTGCTGTCACAATTAAGGGTAAACCCAGAGTCAGTTGCAATCTATCGGGAAGGAGAGCAACAGCGCAAACAGTAATAGCAAAGTAGATTAAAAGCACTGCTTGCAAGCGTTGCACAATCAAAAGTGCTTCTCGACAGCTACGACAATGTTGGGTGTGTTGTTTGTAGCGATCGAGGATTGGTTCGCGATCGCTATTGATATTCCGTGTTGGTGGAACATTGATTCCAACTTCGCTCCAAGGTAGTTGTCCGTGACAATAGCGATCAAACCAATTCCTAAACTCTATTACTAAACGGTCTGCACTTGTAGGTAGCTTATAGGCAGTTTTCCAGCTTTGGGTAGATTGTGTTTGTTGGAGAAAATATTCTTGCTGCTGTAGAAGAACCATATCTCCATCAAGAACCAGATTGCGATTGCTGATGTGATCCCACCAACGGGGTGTGAGATGATGGAGTGTTTTGCCAAAGTTACGGGTAAAAGAAGCGACAATTCTGGACTTACCGGGAGATACAGGTATACAGTAGGTGATAAGTCCAAACTGTTTGCTGCCATCGTTAAAACTGAACGCATACTCCAAGCGACAAGGTGGTTCAAAAGTGATTGTTCTTTGTACATCTGTTCCTATAGTCGCTTCAATCAAATTGGGTGTTGATTGCACAATTTTTATCGGGAGCGGTCTTGCTTGTTTGCGATCGCCCTGCACGCCGTGATGAGAAAAAGGAACATGACTCGGATCTGCCACATTTTCCACAAGAGTTTGCCAGTCATATTCTAAATCTCGTACAAAAGAAGACCAAACAAAGCCTTTAGTTGCATCTATTTGCGGTGATAAAGGTAAGGGTGTATTTGCAGCTTGTTCGCTTGATTTTGCATCTGGCCAAATCCAGAGTAAATCCTGTTGCTGACGAACTGGTAGTGCTACAGCACACAGATTTTCTTTATTCTTGCTTACAAGTTCTGGATTTTCCGCTTGGGGAATATGAGTACAAATTCCTTGCCGATCGAATTGCCAACCATGATAGCTACACATTAAATTCCCTGTTTCGTCATCAATGCGACCCTCACTTAGGGGAGCAAGCCGATGCGGACATCGATCTAAAAACACTTGGAAAGTTTCAGATGATTTTGGTTTCCAGATGACTAAACGCAGTCCCAGAAGTGTCACAGATGTTGGTTGCTTGGGATCTAAATCTTCGACTGGCGAAAGAGGATACCAATGCTGAAAAAAATTGAATTCGGGTTTCATTTTATCTCCTGAAGGCAGAGGACAGGAGGCAGGAGAAATGCTTCCGTCCTCTGCCCACGACTAAAAGCAGTAAGGGTTTAAAACCCCTTCCAAATCTGGAGATTTGGGAGCACTCGTTTAGACGGGGTTGGAATCCCTGTCTAAACGAAACATAAGAGCCTCCTTATTTTAATCCCAGACGCCACGAACTGTATAGCGGCTTGCACTTTATTTACGCGTGGGATCCCACACCCTACATCCCACACCCAGTGAATCAACCTGATGGGAATGTAGGGTTCTGCTCAATGAGTTTTCTTGTGGAGTGGGCAGGAGATCCCGCCCAAAAAAGGATTATTGATATTGGTGCAAGATGTGAGTTATGACGAGAAGCTATACTTCCGGTGACTCCTCAAATAAGCGATCGCCCCGGTGCAATCGATCGGCCATTTGATAAGTTTGTGCTTGCGATCGCACTGTCGGGGCATGGGCGGCTAAATACCTTGCCGCCGCTACTAATACCACAATGCGATCGCCCGCATTCTCTAATAAAGCATACTGGCGAAATGCCACTTCTACCTGCTGAATAACGTGGAAATCCCGATTTTCCCGCAGCATCAGTTTTCCTAAAACTGCCATCAACCGTTCCGATTTGCCACCGCTATATAAGTATTTGGCAACTAATTTACCGACTTGATTCACCTGTTGCTGTCTGTCCAACAAGTCTGGCAGTTGTTTGAGCAATTCCTCTGGATTCTCAACTACATCTGTTGGTTCGGGAAGTCGCGCAGGCGGTACATTTAAGAAACGGTTGAGATATACGCCGATCGCTGCATCGAAAACTCCCCGCAGCAACTCTACTGAAGGCGATCGTCGCAATCCTTGATGCACCGCATTCGCAAAGGTAAAGGGATGGTGCGCTGAATTCCAGTCGCTGTGGTCGTTATTCGTATTAAACCGGGCTACGCGGAGGGCAGCAGCATAAGTGACTGCACTGGCTAATTCGTCTTCGCTACAACCTTCTTTCAAGGCAGTTAAAAGTGCATCGACGATCGCCAATACATCTTCGCCCAACAACATCGGAATTAACTGTTCTCTTCCCAACCAATTGCCCCGGTGCGATCGGCCCATTTCTAAAGCTGCAGGCAACTGCGCCATTGCTGACTCTAAAATTGCCACCACATCCACAGGGTAGCGCCAAGAACTCGACTCTTCCATGCGCGCCGCATTCGCCAAACCAGCCACCAAACTCGCGAAAACAGTTTCTGCCCCTTCCCAATTCACTGCATCCAGGGCTTCTAACGCCTTGTTAATAAAGTCGAGGCTGTGACCGACATCAATGTAGCGGTGGTCAGTAGCGGCAGCAAACAGCATATCAGCAATTTGTTCTCGTTCAAGAGGCGCGCGTACTGCTGTCAACAAACATCGTTCCGCCGCTTCACTGTCTCTGATTTCAATAAATTGCCGGAACCAGCTTTTGAGTGTCTCTGCATCAACCTCAGAATTAGGCAAGGGGTGAACCGCAAAGTGAGGAGGTGCGCCTGCACTATCGCGGGCCACTGCCGAAAGTCCCTGATAGAGGGCGGGGGCTCGGTCTTCTGGATCTAGATAAGGCAGTATATTCATCAAGCAGGTGTGGATCGATAAACCCGTATCCCATCCCGATTTGTTGTAGCGGGTGCCAAATTCTAATCCGATTTGGAAAGGTTCGCTGGCAGTTGCCCCCTGATCTAGCAAGGCAATCACTGACTTGGCGATGACTAGAGAAATTCCTTGTTCTAACCCATCTTGAAGTCGCTGGCGCTGGTGGGCGTAAGGGTCAAGCTGTTGTGCTAAATTTACCCAAACTTCCCCGTCGCGAATTTCCGCTGGGAACGATCGCACGTCGTCGGCCCAAGAGTCAAAAGTACCGCCGCTGGCGACATCAAAGCGGGCGTAGTGCCAAGGACAGGTGACTATGCCATCTTTGCAAGTGCTGCCGTTGAGGGGAAAACCCATGTGGGGACAGCGGTTGTCGATCGCGTATACCCGATCGTTTGAGTAAAAAAGGGCGATCGTGTGTTTTTCCAAATTCACTAACAAACTGCCCTTTGTCTCGACTTCTGCAAGTTTCGCAGCGCGAACGTAATAGCCTGAAGTCTCAGCCATAAGTTTTTAAACTAATTTATATATAAACTAGATTAACTCAATGCCAGGGTATTTGCCTGAAGTAAAACAGGATTAAAAACTCAAGTGCTGATAGATGCTCGATCGATCGCCAGCAGGTTTATGTTTTGGCTTTATTCCAGATTCAGGAGCGATAGCAAAGCTTCTTTCATCTCCTCTACCGTTGTTGTCGCCGTACCGAATTGACGCACGACAATACTAGCCGCCAAATTGCCCAAAACTGCCGCTTCCCAACCCGATGCACCGACGCACAAAGCTAAAGTCATTGCTGCTACAACTGTATCTCCAGCACCGGTTACGTCGAATACATCAGTCTTGTTAAAAGGGGGAATGTCCCAACTTTGAATGGCAAATTCCCCCTTTTCACAATTCGATGTTGGAGAAGGTGAATTTTTGATTTCTTGGCCGTTGGCCCTTTCAAACAAAGTCATCCCTTCTTCGCCGCGAGTAATCAGGATTTTTTGAGCTTGAGTTAAGTTCAATAAATCGCGTCCTGCTTGCATTAAAGTGTGAGGGTTTTTGATAGCATATCCGACGGCTTGCTCGGCTTCTGGCAAGTTCGGAGTAAACAGCATTGCTCCAGAATATCGCTGCAAATTTATTTGAGCGTCTACAATTGTTTTGCCGGGAACCACTGCCGATTCGATCGCCAAATTTGTCAATACTCCGTCGCCGTAGTCGGAACAAACCACGGCATCTACTGTTGGTATTTGCTGCCGGATGTAGTCTGCCAATTGCAACTGCAAATCTAAATCCGGCAACTCGTCCGATTTGCGATCGACTCGGACAATTTGCTGAGTCACCGACTGCCGCGCGTGCCCGGAAATTCGAGTTTTGGTGACTGTTGGACGCTGCGAATCGATTAAAATCCCACCCGTATCAATTCCCGCCGCCTCAAAAATACCGCACAAAGCCTTTCCCTGGTCGTCTTTTCCCACCAAACCAGCAACTTTTACTTTGCCTCCCAGTTTGGCTAAATTATAGACAGCATTTGCGCCACCTCCGGGTACTTGCTGAGTATTTTCGTAGCGCAAAATCAACACAGGTGCTTCGCGGGAAATTCGCTCTACTTGTCCGGTAAGAAACTCGTCCAAGGTCAAATCTCCGATCGCTAATACCTGCGCTCGATCGAAGCAGTCTAATCTTTTCAATAATTGCTCTGTTGAGGCACGCAGTTGAGGCAAAAAATCGGAATAGTCGTTAGTCATTAACCAAAAAAATGAGACTGAGGAGTTGATAATTGAGTGTGGAACGAGCGGGAATTAAAAAGGGAGCATCTCAATGAAAGCAGCCCAGCTAGAAATTGGAGTTTTGAGGCCCGAGGCAGGAGGCAGGAGGCAGGAGGCAGGAGCAAAGAGGAAGAAGAAAGGAGCCAGAAGAAGTGTTTTTACACATATGAGATGCTCCCATTAAAAATCCTAATATAAATTAATAATTAATTTCCTCCCTTGTTTTATTTTTAACTTTTAATTGATTTTCTCACTGGGATTTTGAGAAACCAGTTGCAGGCTATTGGCGATCGCACTTGCTCAAACAATTTGGCAAAAAAATGCCGATAAAATCGCAGCCCTTGAGACTCAACGGAAAGTTTCACGGTGTGGAAGTTTCCTTCTACATAAGTGCCTTCAAAAAACAGCAGAATTATTTCAATTTCTGCTTGATGATTGTAATCACCTGAGTCATTTGTTTTTTGAGTGCATCAATTTCCGCTTGCATTTTCGCCATTTTCACAGTCATCGCCTCAATTTCGGCGGCGCCCCCTCCCGAAGTGGGTGCAGCGGCGGCGGCTGGGGCTTCCGGCACTGGTTTCTTTTTGGCCAGTACCATCGCCGATTTGATCGCCTCGGTTAGCTGCTTCTTCTCAAACGGTTTGGCGATAAATGCAAAAAAATGCTTCTCAAAGGGTTTCGGAATTTTTTCCATCACCTCTTCTTCGCGGCCCGACATGATCACCAAAGGTATCTTAGAAAGCTCAGGATGGGCTTGCACTTTTTGATACACTTCCCAACCGCTGACTTTGGGCAGTAGGAAATCTAACATAATTAGATTTGGACGGGCTTGACGGATCAGTTTGAGTCCCTCTTCGCCGTCTTTTGCTTCTAGAACTTCAAAGTTACCCTGCGGCAACATCTCTCGGACTCGGACGCGGATGACTTTACTGTCATCGATTACCAAGATTTTTTGACCAGCCACGACTGACTCCTTCAGTAATGAATGAGTGATGATTTGCAACCTTCAGTATATCCCTAACAGAATTCTACCCATAATTCTGGGCGAGTTTAGTTTTGTTGCACCTCGGCGCGATCCTGATTTCGGGTGGTACTCCTACAAGTTCAGGGGCTTTGATTTCGGATACGATCGAAGGAATTAACTCAATCGCCACTTAATTTTATGTCCCCCCAAACTCCTAAAACTCCTACTGTCAAAGCAGTTGCCGCCCAAATGCGGGGTGAAATCGAGGCGATGCCGGAGTGGTTGCGTAGGCCCGTTGGCAAAGCTAGCGAACTTTCCCAAGTGCAAAAAATTATCAAACAGCGGCAAATTCACACGATTTGTGAGGAGGGGAGATGTCCCAACCGGGGCGAGTGCTACGCGCAAAAAACGGCGACTTTTTTGTTGATGGGGCCGACTTGCACCCGCGCTTGTGCTTTTTGTCAAGTAGATAAAGGTCATTCTCCGATGCCGCTAGACCCGGAGGAACCGCAAAAGGTGGCGGAGGCTGTGCAGTTGTTGGGTTTGCGCTATGCGGTGCTGACTTCGGTGGCGAGGGATGATTTGCCGGATGGGGGTGCGGGTTGGTTTGCCAGGACGATCGCCCAAATCCGCATCCTTAACCCGCATACTGAAGTTGAGGTACTGACGCCGGATTTTTGGGGGGGAACAGGTAGGGGCGGTGCCCCCGTGCCCGCCCTCCCCGTGCCCGCCCTCCCCGTGCCCGCCCTCCCCGTGCCCGCCCTCCCCGTGCCCGCCCTCCCCGTGCCCGCACCCGACGGGGAGAATTCCGGCCTTGATGAGTTGCAGCGACAGCGAATTCGCACGGTGGTGGAGGCTAAACCCGCTTGTTACAACCACAATATTGAGACGGTGCGTCGGTTGCAAGGGCCGGTGCGGAGGGGGGCGAAGTACGATCGCTCGATCGACGTTCTGCGTATTGTTAAGCAATATGACCCTACTATTCCCACAAAATCCGGTTTGATGTTGGGGCACGGGGAAACCGAAGCCGAGATAGTCGAAGCGATGACAGATTTGCGGGACGCCAAGTGCGATCGGCTCACCCTCGGTCAATACATGAGACCATCTCTAGAGCACCTCCCAGTGCGTAAATACTGGACGCCGACCGAATTTGACCGCTTCGGGTCGATCGCGCGGGAGATGGGGTTTGAGCGCGTGCGATCGGGGCCTCTCGTCCGCAGTTCCTACCACGCCGGAGAGAGCGATTGAAACTAATTTGAATTCAACTCGGTATAAACTTGTTACCAAGAAATTGGGTATAAAGCCCCGTCCTTCTAGGACGGCTTTAATTAATTATCAACTTTTGTTAATTGTTTTCTTGAACTTTCTTGCATTGTGTTCATTGTAGAGTACAATAACTAGACTACAGGTAGAATAACCGCCGATACACATGAGACACCACGCTCAAACGACGGGTCGGAAAACAATAATGGTTAGTGGGTAGCGAAAACCACGAAAAACATCGCTGGGCTAACTAATGTAAGCCAAAATCAGAGACTAAACTTTTTATTTCTAAAATGTACTGTCTAAAATGTACTGTGGGGCACACAGAAACAAGAGAAGCAATTCTCGAAAGCTTGGGGAGACAAACCCTCGCGAGGCTATCTAAATTAAGCTCGATATTTGGTTCTTTTGAACGGATACCAGGTTTAAACACTGCCGCAAGGATAGATAGTTTTAAGGTAGGTCGCAGAACCAAGAATCCCCTCGCCTTCAGGCAGGGGAGCAATTGCTAGGATGATATTTTCCTAGACTTTTAGATAATACTCATGACAATTGGTGTAGACTGAAGTAGCCTGCATAAAACCATCAGTAATGATGACTTGGACTTTCTCTCACTTCTCTCAAGCTTTCGCTTGAGAGCATCTCTGTAATCCTTGCGGTTCGAGGTTGGTCAAAACCAGTGAAGAATACACCTCCAAAATTTGTGCAAAATACGGTGAGAGCCATAAAAGTTAGGTGGCTCTAAAATTTTTCAAGCCCCCAACTGTGGTTAGAAAACACCCAGTTTGAGTAGCGCTTTAGGGATTTTCCTTAAAGCTTTGTGGGATACCACCATACTCTCAGACGTATCTGATGAGTGTGCTATCTGAAGATTTTCGCCGATTGTCGGGGATTGTCTGAATTAAAAGTATCAGTGTCAAAAAAAATAACTCTAGAGGATTGTGCATAAGTGCGACGCTCTCTGCTATTTGTAAAGAGAGTGACATTATCAATTAGGAGCTTTACCTATGCCAGAGATAGCGAAGAACCAATTAAAATCCGACTCCGTGATGAAAACGGGCAAATTCCCTTACACATTTCGCGCAGGCTGGTTTCTGTTGTTGTTAGCCATCAATTTTGTGGTTGCAGCCTTTTATTTCCATATCATTGAATAGTTCTGCAAGTTAACTTTTAGCAGACCCTGCTGTTCTCGACCTCAACGTCGGAGAATAGGAGAGAAGGAGAGGGGGAGAGGCAGAGAGTTTTGAGTTGGCGAGAATATGACTTCATTCTTCTAACTAATGACTACTGACTTCTTCCCTCTTCCCTCTTCCTTCTGACTCCCGACTTTTGCTCAATAATTCATCCGTGTATCCGTGTCAAAATCCGTGTCGTGCCTTCCTTCTTCCTTCTCTACCGATTTCTCGACGCTTCTAGCTTTGACAATCGCTCTTGAATTTTAATAACATCTTGCTTAGTTTCAATTGCCAAAGTTGCTAAATTGTCAAACATCGGGTCTCCCGACAGCGTTCGAGGATTTGTCCGACCAGAACCGGAAGGAGACTGAGGCCTGTTAACTCTAGAACCTTGGTTCTGCAAGCTGTAGATTTGTCCCCTGAGTTCAGAAATTTGCCTTTCTAATTGAGTAATGCGAAACTCTAATTGAGTTGTGGATTGAGCGGGCGTGACAATTGGCGCAACAGCAATTGCTAAGGCGCAAGCCAGACATAAAAGACAGAATGTTAGGGCGCGATGGCGAATCTTTTTCGGCATAGCTTTAATAATTTAAATTATACCAGTTCTACGATAACAAATCGCCGAGATTTTTTGCCTCTATCAGAAGTAGGTCTTATGGCAACTAGGAACGTAGCTATTTTAATGTTCGATGATGTCGAGGTACTGGACTTTGCCGGGCCTTTTGAAGTGTTTTCGGTGACATCAGAATTAAGTAAGGGCGAGCGACCTTTTGCAGTCTCTACCGTAGCCGAACATTCCGGTGCTGTCAACGCCCGTAATGGTTTGAGTGTAAATCCCCACTGCACGATTTCCGATTGTCCGCCACCGGATATTTTAATTGTACCGGGAGGACAAGGTACAAGAAAGTTAATCGATAATTCAGCAGTTATTAACTGGATAAAAGATTGTTCGCAAACAGCAGAATTAGTGCTTTCTGTCTGTACGGGTTCGCTGCTTTTGGCAAAAGCTGGTTTGTTGGAAGGTTTGGAAGCAACTACCCACCATCAGGCATTGGATTTATTGAAAAAATTAGCGCCCAACACAACTATTATCGAAAATCAGCGATTTGTAGATAATGGCAAAATCATCACTTCTGGGGGAATTGCTGCGGGAATTGATATGTCTTTGCACGTTGTCGGCAAACTTTTGGGTAGAGCACAAGCTGAACAAACAGCAGAGCACATGGAATATAAAATTGGGAATTGGTAATGGTGAATCTAGTTAATTGCACATTTTATTTGTACGGACACGGCATGAACCCTTAGTGTCTATTTAAGTTTCAAATCCTTTGTATCTCTCGTTTATAGCCGAAATTAGATCCCCCTAAATCCCCCTTAAGAAGGGGGACTTTGACGCTCTTTTTCCCCCCTTCTTAAGGGGGGTTAGGGGGGATCGAGAGACTTATTAGATGGACAAAATACTGGTAAATTTGGACGTTAACTTAACACCAAGGGGCATTGCCGTGTCCATACCCCATACCCCTAGCTAATCAAGTATCTTCGCCCCAAACTTTTAGTTGTAAATAGACTAATATCAAAGCTACAGCCATCAGGAAAGTTGCCGCAGCGGCTGCATAGCCAAAATCAAATTGCGAAAAAGCTTGCTCGTAAATATAATAAACTAGCAAATTAGTAGAGTTCAAAGGGCCGCCGCCGGTGATGACGTAAACTTGCTCGAAACTCCGCAGGGTAAAAATAGCAGTAGTGACAGTAGCAAATACTAAAGTCGGCCGCAAACCGGGTAAAGTGATGTACAAAAATTGCTGCCAAGCATTAGCTCCATCCAATTCTGCGGCTTCGTAACGATTTACCGGAATTGCTTGCAATCCTGCTAAAAATACTACCATATTAAAGCCTAATTGTTTCCAAACACTGAGCAGAATGATCACAGGCATTGCCCAAACTGTGCTACTCAGCCAAGGAATTGGATTTAAGCCGATCGCACTTAGGGCATTATTCACCGGGCCTTCCGTTTGAAACAACCACCGCCAACCCAAGCCAACTGCAACTAAAGAGGTAATCGAAGGAATAAAATAAGCGGTGCGGAGAGCTCCTCGCCAAGCAAACGAGCGATTTAGCAAAACTGCTAAGCCCAATGGAATCACTAAACTGGGAATGACTGTTGCAGTAGTAAAATAGAGCGTATTTTGGAGAATTTGCCAGAAATCCGGGTTAGTGACTAGACGCCAGTAGTTGTTGAAGCCAATCCAACGCACTCCCGACTGGGTAAAGCTGCCGCTGGTAAAGCTGAGGTAAAATAAATAGGCGATCGGCCAAATCAAAAAAGTACCCAGAAACAGCAAAGCTGGGGCCAGGAAAGTCCAAGCTGCGATCGAATCATTATCTAACCAGTTAAAACGCCCAAATTTAATCGGAACCATTGGCTTGTAAATTTTAGCTTTTAGTTTTAAATGGTATCACAATATAGGTCAATTTCACAATGAATCTTCTCGATATATTAGCCAATTTACCCACTATAGAAACTGAAAGGCTCCTGCTCAGAAAAATTACTTTAAACGATGCGAGCGATATGTTTGAGTATGCCTCAAACCCCGAAGTATCACAATACACAATGTGGTCAACTCACACCTCGCTCGAAGACACTAAATACTTTCTCAGGTCACTTACTAAAATGTACAAAAGACGAGAGCTTGTAGATTGGGGGATTGTCCACAAAGCCGAGAAAAAGTTTATCGGGACTTGCGGATTTGTGGAATGGAGCATGACGCACAGCCGCGCGGAAATTGGCTACGCACTTTCTAGGAGGTATTGGGGAGAAGGATACATGAGCGAGGCTGTTAATGCAGTTATTGAATTTGGCTTTCGGGAGATGTTGCTGAATCGAATTATGGCTCGATGTGAGGTTAACAATATTGCTTCGGCTCGCGTGATGGAAAAAGTGGGGATGCAATTGGAAGGGGTATTGCGACAGCACCTATTTGTGAAAGACAGATATTGGGATCTCAAACTTTATTCGATTCTCAGGGAAGAGTTTTTTGAGAATATTGTAGAATAGGGTTGAATCAGTAAGTGACAAAATAAAATATACTTAGGACTTACGCAATATCTCCATGTAGAGTGCGCCGAAGCAAACCTTACCCTTTACCTCTATAGTAGAATACGAGTGAATAGTTTTTATCTTTATGACAAGCGAATTTCTTGATGGTACCCGCCACGTGATTTATCCGTGGAATCAATCCCCAATCTAAAATCTAAAATCCTCAAGCCCCCGAATTTATCCCTGGGATCAATCCCAAATCTAAAATCTAAAATCTAAAATCTAAAATCGAATGACCGCTAATCCCGTATCTGTTAATTCCCATGCCTGCCTGATTTCTCCTGAGATTGGCAAAAGTGCGCTCGCTCCGGCTCATCCTCCATTAAAATTAGGAGTTTTAGCATCAGGAAGCGGCAGCAACTTCGAGGTAATTGCCCAAGCCATCCAAAACAAAGAGCTCAACGCTCAAATCCCAGTATTAATTTACAACAATCCGGAAGCCAAAGCCGCAGCCAGAGCCGAGAAATACGGCATTCCCTCGATTCTGCTCAATCACCGCGACTGCAAAAGCCGCGAAGAATTAGATACAAAAATTGTCAAAACTTTTCAAGAGTATGATGTAGAATGGGTAGTGATGGCGGGTTGGATGCGAATTGTTACCGAAGTTTTGTTTGATGCTTTTCCCGATCGCGTTATTAACATTCACCCCAGCTTACTGCCGAGTTTCCCAGGAATTCGCGCCGTCGAGCAAGCACTGGCCGCCAAGGTTAAAATCACCGGATGTACGGTGCATATTGCCCGTTTAGAAGTAGACAGCGGGCCGATTTTAATGCAGGCTGCGGTGCCCGTATTGCCTGATGATACCGCAGAAACGCTGCACGCTCGAATTCAGGTGCAAGAGCACAAGATTATGCTCGGTGCGATCGCACTTATTGCCGAATCTAATCGAAACTATTGTGACTAAAAACCTCACCAGTGCCGCATCTATCCCCAAATTGCCCGTCAGCGAATCACCCGAAACAGGCCCGCCGCTGACAGACTCGAATCGCCTGAAATTAATTCTCAAAGAAAGGCTCAAAAAGAGCATCGGCCTCAAGGGAGAATTCTATCTGCCTTGCTTGCCATCGATGCTAGACGACTATCTTAAATTACTGTCAGACTTCTTAAACATTCTCGGACAAAACATCGACGCTGCCCAAGCTGAAAACTTGCGAACATTAATCGCCAACGCCTTAGCAGAAGGATTCAAAAATTCCCCCCACGCTAATCTAATAGTTTCATATTTTCCTGCTAATTCCCAAACCGGTTTAGCCGGCGGCATTACTCTGAATACCAAGATTCAAGTCGAATCAATGGCCCAGAAATATCATAGCTGGCCGGATATTCGCCCCGAACCTTTATTCGGCAGCCATCCCGATGCCAAAGTCATCGCCATTGCCGCCGAATTAGGCGAACCGGGAAAAGCACCTATTTTAGATGTAGGTGCGGGCCCAGGGCGCAATAGTCTGCCTTTAGCAAGGTTAGGCCATTCCGTGGATGCGATCGAACTAACACCGATATTTGCCGAGAAACTATCAGCAGCAGCAACCGCCGAAAACTTGCCGATAAATGTCACCCAAGGCGACGTTTTAGACCCATTATTGAGGATGAAAACTTATCGGTACAAATTAGCCATTGCTACCGAAGTTCTCTCTCATTTCCGCTACCCCGAACAAATTCGTCTTTTCCTGGGCAAAATGTCCGATGCTGTTTTAAGTGGCGGGTTTATCTTATTCAGCACTTTCTTAGCTGTAGATGGGTACGAACCCGACGAGATGGCCAAACAAATGTCTGAATTGTGTTGGTCTTATCTGATTACCCGACAAGAATTGCAAGCAGCAATAGAGGGTTTGCCGTTAGAAATTATTTCAGATGAATCGGTGATTGAATACGAACAAAAACATTTGCCTGAGTCGGCGTGGCCGCCGACACCTTGGTTTGTCAGTTGGGCTAGCGGGCGAGATTTATTTTCGGTGCAACAAACACCGCCGTTAGAGTTGCGGTGGATACTGGTTAAACGCTTGTAGAGAGTAGTGGGGTGTGTCAGATTGTAGCTTCTGGATGATTGATAATATAACCCACTCTGACGCACCCTACTACTTTCACAATTATGTCGATGCTTGTTTCGATTTAGTTACAAGTCAAATGCAAGCACAATTAGATTGTTTAGTTGGTAATTGAGGATCGTATCAGTCTATTGACGATCGCACTCCTGGATACACAAGTAGGCAGAAACCGGGTTTGATGGACAAAAATACTGCATCGAAACCTTTAATACTGATGAAAAACCCGGTTTCTTTGATATTTGTGCGTCCCGGAGTGGATGGGTTCGATCGCAATTATAGTCGATCGCACTTCCACTCAACCCAGCCTTAGTTTCAGAATCCCCATACCACATCTCGCCACAAACAGCAATGACCTAGAGCACCATTTTTGAAGATCCGACTTTTCCGACTTTAACGATCCGACTTTTCCGACTGACAGGGGTAGGGTAGGGCGGTCATAATCATAAGAAAGGCATCTAACTAATATCTACCAGATACTCTGTCAGAGCAAGTATCTAAAACCAAGCAATTATCTTCTTCTGTTCACGGGCAGACTACTTGCCAACCTTAAATATATTCCTACTCGATGCCCCAGAAAATTCACTTTATATCGGGATTGCCGCGAGGCTCTACCTTACTATCCGCCATCCTGCGGCAAAACCCCCGGTTTCACGCTGCGATGACTAGCCCTGTGGGTGGTTTAACAGAGCGAATGTTAGAAGCCATGAGCGAAGATAACGATTTTTCATGGTACATTTGGGACGCACAAAAACATCAGCCGATATCGAGTATTTTTACTGCATACTACCACCCGCAAGCCCATTAGCATTCACAATACTCAACCCTAATTAACAGGTAATTAACCATGACTAAGCAAATCATTTTCGTAGACTCTTCAGTACAAGATTATCAAACCCTTACCAACAGCGCCGAGTTCGCACAAGTTTTCACCTTAAATGAAAATTCGAGTGGCATCGAACAAATTACAAACGCCCTAGCAAATCAAAGCGATATAGAAGCAATTCATATCCTCAGTCACGGCAGCCCCGGCACTTTAAACCTCGGCTCAGAAACCATAAACAATCAAAACTTACCCCAATGGGGCAACAAAATTCAACAGTGGGGAAAAGCCTTAACAAAAAAAGCCGACTTCCTCCTCTACGGATGTGACATAGCTGCAGGAGAAACCGGATTACAATTCATTCAAAACCTGCATCAACTAACAGGCGCCAACATCGCCGCATCGCATAACAAAACCGGGAATCAAGCCGCCGGCGGAGACTGGGAACTAGAAGTCAAAATCGGCCAAATCTCTACCCCCCTCCCCTTCACCAGCGCAGCAATGGCCAGCTACCAGGGCATCTTAGGCGTTACTCTTATCAAAGACATTAATCCTGGGACTAACGATTCAAACGCTTACAACTTCTTCAACCTCAACAACACCCTATATTTCAGAGCCACTGACAGTACCAACGGCATTGAATTGTGGAAAAGCGATGGCACCACAGCGGGCACGGTTCTGGTTAAAGACATTTATCCTGGCCCTGGCAGTTCAAGCCCTCGCAACTTCTTCAACCTCAACAACACCCTATATTTCACAGCCTTTGACCCTACCAACGGCTATGAATTGTGGAAAAGCGATGGCACCACAGCGGGCACGGTTCTGGTTAAAGACATTTATCCGGGCCCTAACGATTCAAACCCTAACAGCTTCTTAAACCTCAACAACACCCTATATTTCAGAGCCGCTGACGCTACCAACGGCATGGAATTGTGGAAAAGCGATGGCACCACAGCGGGCACGGTTCTGGTTAAAGACATTTACCCTGGCCCTGACGAGTCAGACCCTCGCTACTTCTTCAACTTCAACAACACCCTATATTTCGCAGCCTTTGACGCTACCAACGGCCTTGAATTGTGGAAAAGCGATGGCACCACAGCGGGCACGGTTCTGGTTAAAGACATTAATCCTGGCTTTGGCAGTTCATACCCTGCCGGCTTCTTCAACTTCAACAACACCCTATATTTCGCAGCCTCTGACGCTACCAACGGCTATGAATTGTGGAAAAGCGATGGCACCATAGCGGGCACGGTTCTGGTTAAAGACCTTTATCCTGGCCCTTACGAGTCAGACCCTAACAGCTTCTTAAACCTCAACAACACCCTATATTTCAGAGCCACTGACGGTAACGGCTATGAATTGTGGAAAAGCGATGGCACCACAGCGGGCACGGTTCTGGTTAAAGACCTTTATCCTGAGATTGGAGGATCATTCCCTGACAACTTCTTCAAGCTCAACAACACCCTATATTTCACAGACATTGAGGGTAACGGCTATGAATTGTGGAAAAGCGATGGCACCACAGCGGGCACGGTTCTGGTTAAAGACATTAATCCAGGGACTGACGGTTCAGGCCTTGACAGCTTCTTCAACCTCAACAACACCGTATATTTCAGAGCCTTTGACGCTACCAACGGCCTTGAATTGTGGAAAACCGATGGCACCGCAGCGGGCACGGTTCTGGTTAAAGACATTTATCCTGGCCCTAACGGTTCATACCCTTACAACTTCTTCAACCTCAACAACACCCTATATTTCACAGCCAGTGACCCTACCAACGGCATTGAATTGTGGAAAAGCGATGGCACCACAGCGGGCACGGTTCTGGTTAAAGACATTTATCCAGGGACTAACGGTTCAATCCCTGGCAACTTCTTAAACCTCAACAACACCCTATATTTCACAGCCACTGACGCTACCAAGGGCACTGCATTGTGGGGCTTGGCACCCGCCACCATCACCAAGGTCACAGCCACCACCGCCGACGGCACTTACGGCATCGGCGCTACCATCAACATCACCGCCACCTTTTCCGAAGCCGTCACCATCACCGGCACGCCTCAACTGCAACTGGAAACCGGCACAACGGACCAACTTGCCAACTACACTACTGGCAGCGGCACCCCCACCCTCACCTTCAACTACACAGTTCAACCTGGAGATACCACCCTCGACTTACAATACCTCACCACCACCGCCCTGGCACTCAACGGTGGCACCATCAAAGACAGTGTTAACATCGACGCCAACTTAACTCTACCCGCCCTTGCCTCACTCGCGTCCCTCGGCGGCAGCACAGCACAGGTGATAGACGGCATCCTCCCCACAGTCACCAGCATCACCCGCAAAACCCCCACCGCCACACTCACCAACAGCAACAGCGTCACCTACACAGTTAACTTCAGCGAACCAGTTAAAAACTTAGATATCGGTGACTTCACCCTGAATAAAACAGGCACTGTCAACGGCAACATCGCCTCAGTTTCAGCAGCCACAGGTACAACTATTGATGTCACCGTTAACACCATTACAGGAGACGGCAACTTAGGTTTAGACGTACCCGCCACAGCCACAATTAACGATGTTCCCGGTAACGCGCTAACAGCAGCATTTACCGCAGGTGAAACCTATACAGTTGACACTGTTGCACCTACTGTTACTATCAACCAAGCAGTAGCACAAACCGACCCAACTGCGACTTCACCGATTAACTTTACCGTCACATTTAGCGAACCTGTCACAGATTTCGATGTTGCTGATATTGATTTAACTACAAGTACAGCAATTGGAACATTAACGCCAACCATCACAGGTAGCGGCCCTGTTTACAACGTCGCAGTCAACGGCATGACAGGTAGCGGGAACGTCATTGCCAGCATCAAAGCTAACGGCGTTACTGATACAGCAGGCAATAACAATACTGTTAGTACCAGTACAGACAACACCGTTGTTTATAACAATACCTTCCCCACAGTTACATCCATAAATCGTCTGGCTTCATCTCCCACTGCTGCAAGTACCGCCACCTACGAAATTAAATTCTCAGAAGATGTTACAGGCGTTGAGGCTTCTGACTTTACCTTAGTACAAACAGGCGTAACAGGCGCATCCATTGGCACATTAACTACTGTGGATGCCAAAACTTACCAACTGGAAGTTAACACAGGTTTGGAAAGCGGCACAATTGGGTTGGATTTGACAGATGATGACAGCATCAAAAATAATTTAGGAGTTGCATTAGGTGGTAGTGGTACTGGCAATGGCAACTTGACAGGACAAGTTTACAACATTGACAAAACGCCGCCAACAGGCAGTTTAAATACTGTTGCTGCTATTACCACCGCCGGAGGAACCAGTCAAAGTTTAACTGTAACTTTCAGCGATAATAATGTTGTCGATGTGGCCACGCTGGACAGTTCAGATATTTTAATAAATTGGTCTGGTGGCGACCTTCCTGCTAGTTTTGTCACTGTCGATACTAATAGTAATGGTACGCCTCGGACAGCGACTTATTCGTTTACTCCCCCCGGCGGTACTTGGGATAATCCTGATAATGGAACTTACGCTGTTAACTTGCAACCCAGTCAGGTTAAAGATGCGCTTGGCAATTTGAATGCTGCTAGCAGTTTAGGGAGTTTTAACGTTAATATTGCGGCACCAGCGCCAGCACCAGTGCCCGCACCAGCGCCCGCACCAGCGCCCGCACCAGCCCCAGCGCCCGCACCAGCCCCAGCGCCCCCACCAGCACCAGCACCAGCCCCAGCACCCGTACCAGCACCAGCACCAGCACCAGCCCCAGCACCCGTACCAGCGCCAGCACCAGCCCCAGCGCCCGCACCAGCCCCAGCACCAGCGCCCGCACCAGCGCCCGCACCAGCACCAGCACCCGCACCAGCACCAGCGCCCGCGCCAGCACCAGCACCAGCACCAGCACCAGCACCAGCGCCCGCACCAGCCCCAGCACCCGCAGCCGATAACATCTTCAACTACTCCACCTCCCCCGTCGGCGTCACCCAAAACTTCGACACCTTGCCCCAAGCTGTAACCGTTACTGGCAGCCCCTTTAACGATAACTTCACAGGCACTAGCGGTGCAGACACCATCAACGGCGGTGATGGTAGCGACACCATCAATACTGGTAGCGGCAATAACTTGATTGATGGCGGTGCCGGGAATGACGTAATTACAGGTGGTAGCGGCAACGACACCATCACAGGCGGTACCGGAAACAATACCCTGACAGGTGGTAGCGGTAGCGATATCTTCAGTTTTGTCCCCGTCTCCGGTTCCACATTAGGGCTAAACTTAATTACCGATTTCACTTCCGGGCAAGATCAATTACAACTTGATGCTGCCCTCGGTTTCACCTCTGTGGCGCAAGTCTTAGCCGCCCTACAAACGACTCCTGCGGGTTTAGTCTTAAACTTAAGCGGTGGCGGGCAAATCTTACTCAATAACATTTCTGCCCTGTCCGCTAATGACATCATTCTGGTGAATGCACCTGCACCAACTCCTGCACCCGTACCCACACCAACTCCTGCACCCGTACCCACGCCAACGCCCGATAACATCTTCAACTACTCCACCTCCCCCGTCGGCGTCACCCAAAACTTCGACACCTTGCCCCAAGCTGTAACCGTTACTGGCAGCCCCTTTAACGATAACTTCACAGGCACTAGCGGTGCAGACACCATCAACGGCGGTGATGGTAGCGACACCATCAATACTGGTAGCGGCAATAACTTGATTGATGGCGGTGCCGGGAATGACGTAATTACAGGTGGTAGCGGCAACGACACCATCACAGGCGGTACCGGAAACAATACCCTGACAGGTGGTAGCGGTAGCGATATCTTCAGTTTTGTCCCCGTCTCCGGTTCCACATTAGGGCTAAACTTAATTACCGATTTCACTTCCGGGCAAGATCAATTACAACTTGATGCTGCCCTCGGTTTCACCTCTGTGGCGCAAGTCTTAGCCGCCCTACAAACGACTCCTGCGGGTTTAGTCTTAAACTTAAGCGGTGGCGGGCAAATCTTACTCAATAACATTTCTGCCCTGTCCGCTAATGACATCATTCTGGTGAATGCACCTGCACCAACTCCTGCAGCCACGCCTATCTCGCCCGCACCTGCACCAGCACCGGTACTAACGCCAACACCTGCATCCGTACCGACGCCAACTCCAGCACCCGTACCCACCCCAACTCCAGCACCTGTACCGACAGAAACGCCGACGCCAACTCCAGCACCTGTACCGACAGAAACGCCTGCACCCGTACCCACGCCAACTCCTGTTAACCTTCCCGATACAGACTGCATTTGCGACAAAATTGAGTATCCCAATCTAACCCAACCAAACCAACAAATTGATAATATTATCAATGGTGGTGGTCTGCTAATTGGCACTCCCAGCAACGACGCTTATTTTGGCAGCAACAGTCCTAATACCTTCGATGCTCTAACTGGCAACGACAACCTGATTGGTGGCGAATTAAAGGATATCTTCAACGGCAATGAAGGCAACGACTTCATTGACGGCGCTAAGGGAGACGACAACCTATTTGGCGGCAAAGGAAACGACATCATTCTTGGCGGTTTTGGTGAAGATATTATCTTCGGAAATCAGGGCAACGACTCAATTAACGGTCAAGAAGATGATGATTTAATTTTTGGCAATCAAGGCAAGGATTTTATCGACGGTGACAAAGGAAACGATAATTTATTCGGCGGTAAAGGAGACGATGTAATTCTCGGCGCTGAAGGCAATGATACTCTCTACGGACAACTCGGAGATGATACTTTCTGCGGTGGCGCAGGAGATGACCTAGTTTATGGTGGTCAAGGTAATGATTTAATTGATGGCAGTAAGGGCAATGATTCGATTTATGGAGACTTAGGAAATGACACGCTTCTCGGTTGCGAAGGTAATGATATTTTGTTGGGAGGCTTAGGCAATAACAGCTTGAGTGGCGGTTTTGGAAATGACACTTTTGTCATCGGATTTAATCAAGGATTTGATATTGTCTCTGATTTTGTCAAAGGTCAAGATTTCATCGGATTGTCGGGAGGTCTAAGTTTTGACCAGTTAGAAATTAGTCAGAACAATAACAGTGCGCTGATTAAATTCAAGGGAAGTCCAGAAGTATTTGCTTCGTTAACTGGAGTCAACGCCGCCCTAATTGGTGTTAGCGATTTCCGAACAGTTTGAGCCTAAAATAATACCAATTCTGAAAGGTAGGGAGACGGCATTGCCGTTTCCTCCGGGGCCGGAGACGGCAATGGCTATTAAGGTCAACTTAACGTCAAACGTAGTCACAGACTGCTATCTGACGATTAGGCTTTCGCTCCCCCCTTAGCTTGCCCCCTGCTTCTTAAGGGGGATGCGAGGGGACTCTGGCCTCGGATAAAAGCGACATTTTTCAATGTTTTCAGGCTTCATTTGACACCAATGGGCAATGGCGTTTACCTACATTAGTAAGGTGCGTGACATCATAGCTTCTGAATGATTGATAAAATAACTCACTCTGACGTACCCTACGATAATGTTTAGTGGTAAAAAATCTACTTCTCAACCTCGGATGCCCGCAATTGTCCGCAGGCTGCATCTGCTTCTAAGCCGCGAGAATACCGCACGCTAACTGCAATTTTCTTTTCCTTCAAAGTCGCAACGAAACTGTTAATTCGATTGGGAGTCGGTCGCTTATATTCAGCTTCCTGAATCGGATTGTAAGGAATCAAATTGACGTGACACTGAAAACCGCGCAAGTGAGTTGCTAACTCTGCTGCGTGTTCCGGTAAGTCATTCACACCTGCTAAAAGTACGTATTCAAAACTCAATCTGCGTCCAGTCGATCGCACATATTCCCGACATTCTGCGATTAATTCACCCAAAGGATAAGGGCGGGCGCTAGGAATTAACTCTTCGCGCAATCTTTGATTGGAAGCGTGGAGGCTGACGGCGAGGGTAACTTGCAGTTGATGTTCGGCTAGTTGGCTGATGCGATTGCGAATTCCTACTGTAGAAATGGTGATGTTTCGCTGTCCAATTCCTACATCTTGATTCAAACACTTGACAGCAGCTACAACATTATCGAAATTCAGCAGGGGTTCGCCCATACCCATAAATACGATGTGGCTGACTCGGCGGCCGAAATCTTGTTGTACTGTCAAGACTTGATCGACGATTTCGTGTTTTTCTAAATTGCGCTTGAAACCGCCTTTTCCGGTAGCGCAAAAGTCGCAGCCCATCGCGCAGCCAACTTGGGCTGAGACGCACACAGTCAGTCGTTTATCGGTGGGAATGCCGACTGTTTCAATGATTTGACCGTCTGCCAATTTTAAGAGATACTTTACCGTGGCGTCTGGTGCGACCGATCGATAGTGAATAGTCGATCGCCCGATCGGGATTTTAGCAACAGTCTCGCGCCACTGTTTCGAGAATACAGAAATATCAGAGATCGATCGGGCACCTTTCTCATAAATCCACTGGTACAACTGCTTTCCGCGATAAGCCGGTTGTCCCTGCTGCTGCACCCACTCCGTTAACTCAGCTAAACTCGCCCCCAACAAGGGCGGAATTTTACCCGACTCAACAGCCAAAGCAGCAGTCTTGCGAGACTGATTCGCACCCTTGGAATTACCAGAAGAGTACACCTGAGAAACGGAAGTAGGAGACATAAGTCATCAGAAAATTTAAAGCCACCCTCTATATTAAAACTTCTAGACCAAACCTGCCGTTAATCCTCCAGAAGGCGAAGTCTCGATCCCCCCTAAATCCCCCTTAAGAAGGCGGACTTTGAGAATAATCCGGTTCCCCCCTTTTTAAGGGGGGTTAGGGGGGATATTATTGTGGACTCACAAAGAAAACTCCAGACACAAATGTCCCCAACAAAGTTAATTTTTGGCAAAATTCCCCAAATATTGCGTGTAAATGACCGCCGCCCCCTAAAATAAACTCTGGAGTTTGTTCAAGGGTATGCAAATTTGACAGCTTTCCATCACAATTAATGCAACTTTTATGGTGCTAAATATTCTTGCGCTGCCCTTAGCGTTTCAATTTACATCGCCTGGCCCAATTATCTTTGAACTTGGCCCCGTAGCCATCCGCTGGTACGGGCTGTTGATAGCTTCGGCCGTCTTGATTGGGGTCAGTCTGTCGCAATACTTGGCCGAAAAGCGCCGCGTTAACCCGGAATTATTGGGTGATTTGGCAATTTGGCTGGTTTTGGGCGCTATTCCCTGTGCTCGAATTTATTACGTGGCTTTCGAGTGGCAGCAATACGCCCAGAGGCCTGAAGATATTATTGCGATTTGGAAAGGCGGAATTGCCATTCACGGGGCGATTTTGGGTGGGACGATCGCAGCTTTAATTTTTGCGAAAATTCAGCGAGTTTCTTTTTGGCAATTGGCAGATTTAATCGCGCCTTCGGCAATTCTCGGTCAGGCGATCGGACGCTGGGGAAATTTCTTTAACTCCGAAGCTTTTGGCAGTCCTACGGATTTGCCTTGGAAACTCTATATTCCGGCCAACAGCCGCCCGCCCGCCTATGCTAATTTTGAATACTTCCACCCCACATTTCTCTACGAATCCCTGTGGAATTTGACAGTATTTGGGTTGCTTCTGAGTTTATTTTTTCGCGATCTGCAGGGCAAAATTCGCTTGAAAACTGGTGCTTTATTTTTGGTTTATATCGCAGCTTACAGTTCCGGTAGAGTCTGGATTGAAGGGTTGCGGACTGATAGTTTGATGTTCGGGCCGCTGCGGACGGCACAGATGGTAAGCTTGACTGGGATTGTGTTAGGGTTGGGCGGGTTAGCTTGGCTTTATTTGCTCGCTCGACCTTTACCCGATGTTGTGTCCCCCAATAGCGATCGGGCAAAGATCACTCCGAAATTGCCAGAGGATCAATAAAAAACCCCAGAGAGGTTAGTCTCTAGGGTTCAAAACCAGGGTGCATCTACCATCTATTACTTCCAACCAAAATAGGTACATCCGGAAGCGTCCGTAAATTTAGCAAATTTGTTAGCAGCAATGAGTTTGACAGAGATTGAAGCCCTAATTCCAGGGGTATACATTGTAGGTGCAGGCCCGGGAGACCCGGATTTGTTGACTGTTAAGGCTCAAAAATTACTGGCTGCAGCCGATGTCATATTATTTGCTGACTCGCTAGTGCCAGAGCAAATTTTGCAGGGGGTACGCGCAGATGCTGAAGTGATCCAAACTGCGGATAAGACCCTCGAAGAGATTGTACCTTTGATGGTGCAACGAGTGCGCGACGGAAAAAGCCTCGTCCGTCTGCATTCCGGCGATCCCTGTCTCTACGGGGCCGTCGGGGAACAAATGCAAGCTTTGGCCTTGGAGGGAATTGCTTTTGAGGTAATCCCAGGAATTAGCGCTTTCCAACTTGCGGCGGCTAAACTTAAAATTGAGTTGACAGTTCCGGGAGTTGTGCAGACAATTATTTTGACGCGAATTAGCGGCAGAACCGAAGTACCCGATCGCGAAGAATTGGCGAGTTTAGCGGCTCATCAAGCGAGTTTGTGCCTGTATTTGAGCGCCCGCCATGTCGAAAAAGCTCAAGCTAAATTGATGGAACATTACCCCTCGGATTTGCCGGTAGCGATTTGTTATCGCTTGGGCTGGTCGGATGAAAAAATTGTGCTAGTTCCCCTTGACAAAATGGCAGTTGCTACCCGCGAAAATAATTTGATCAGAACGACAATGTATGTGATTAGTCCGGCGTTGGGAAAATCAGCACAAGGGCGATCGCGCTTGTACCATCCAGAGCACGATCGGCTTTTCCGTCAGTAGTCAGTTGGCAGTTGGCAGTTGGCAGTTGCAATGCCCAATGCCCAATTCCCAATGCCCAATTCCCAATGCCCAATTCCCAATGCCCAATTCCCCATTCCCCATTCCCGATGAAAGATTTAACTCGCAGACAATTTATCATTGTCACCGCATTAAGCGCCGGATTTACCTTAGCAGTTCATCCTATTGCGGCTGCCGTTATCAATACGGATGCTGCTGGTTTAGTTGCCGGTGAGGTAAAAATTCCCGTAAAAGACGGCTCAATTCCAGCCTACAGAGCAATGCCCGCCAGCGGCAGCAATTTTCCAGTAATTTTAGTAATTCAAGAAATCTTCGGAGTCCACGCCCACCTTCAAGATATTTGCCGGCGTTTGGCAAAATTAGGTTATTTAGCGATCGCCCCAGAAATGTTTGCCCGTCAAGGTGATGTTTCTAAAATCACCGACATTCAAGAAATTAGGAGTAAAGTTGTCTCGAAAGTTCCTGACGCTCAAGCTATGTCGGATTTAGATGCTACCGTAGATTGGGCACAAAAGTCAGGAAAAGGCAATACTAATAAGTTGGGAATTACAGGATTTTGCTGGGGTGGCAGAATTGTTTGGCTGTACTCTTCTCACAACCCAAAAGTCAAAGCAGGAGTAGCTTGGTACGGGCGCGTGGTTGGCAATTCTACGGATTTAACTCCCAAACAGCCGATCGACATTGCAGCCAGTTTGAAAGTGCCCGTATTGGGGCTTTACGGGGGCAAAGACCAGTCAATTCCCAACGATACAGTTGAGAAAATGCAGGAAGTTCTCAAAACTGGCAGCAGCGGTTCCGAAATAGTGCTTTATCCAGATGCGCCACACGCTTTTAACGCCGACTATCGCCCCAGTTACCGGAAAAAAGAAGCTGAGGATGGTTGGAAACGGATGCAAGATTGGTTTAAAAAGTATGGAGTTTCTTGACAGTTGTAAGCTGTTAATTTTGACTTAAAACTGGTTTGAAATACTCACCGGCTATCAGGCGCGGTGATTCTTGACGCTTCATAGGGTTCTGCTACCGGAGTAGTCTGACAATCCCTCTGCGCCCGTTTTGAGTCGTGGCGATTCCCCATCCCGACTTTTTGTATGTTCCTCGAAGCATTTTGATCTCTGTCTTGCTCAGTGCCACAACTAACACAAAGCACTGAACGAATAGACAAATCAATTTTGCCCCATTTAAAACCACAATCCGCACAAACTTGGCTAGTAGGTCCCCACCTACTAATTACCTGAAATTCTCTACCAAACTTTTCAGACTTAGCCTCACAGAGAGTCCTGAATTCTCGCCATCCTTGCTGACTAATTGCCCGTGAAAGCTTCCGGTTTTTCACCATTCCTGATACATTCAAGTCTTCCAAAATAATCACTTGGTTTTCGTTGACTACTTTGGTTGATAATTTATGCAGGAAATCTTTGCGGGCATCGGCAATGCGGTTGTGCAACTTAGCAATTTTGATTCGGGTTGCGTTTCTCCTTTTAGAGTCTTTTGGTTGACGAGCTAATTTGCGCTGGAGTTTGCGAACTTTCCGGTCTAATTTTTTGTAGTTAGGGCTTTCGGCTTTTTCACCATTGCTCATCACTGCAAAAGTTTTAATCCCCAAATCGATTCCGATGCTTTGGTTTTTGGCATCAGAATGAACGGGTTGAACTTCTACCACAAAGCTTAGGAAATAACGATTTGCACAATCTTTGATTACCGTGACTGAGCTAGGTTCAGATGGAAGTTCTCTTGACCATATTGGGCTTACAATACCAATCTTGGCTAAATAGACACCGCCATTTTTTAGAGAAAAACCGCCAATCCTAAATCGGGCCGACTGGCTATTTGTTCTTTTCTTGAACTTAGGATAACCAACCTTACGACCTTTTCTCTTCCCCTTGCAGGAATCGAAGAAGTTTTTAAAAGCTGTTTCTAAGTCTGCTACAGATTGCTGTAGAGGAATATTAGAAACCTCGCTCAGCCAAGCTCTTTCTTCGGTCTTTTTCGCTTGGGTTATTACGATTTTTTGCAAATCAGACGAACTTGGTTTTTTTTCAGACTGTTTACAGAGAGCCAGACTGTCGTTCCAGACCATGCGGACGCAGCCAAACAGCCGAGCCAAGCTCTGTCTCTGTTCGGTCGTCGGATAAAATCTGTACCGGAATCTCGCCTTCATGGTTATACTGAATGTTGGTCTGTAAGTTTGATTATATATTGGTCTGTAAGTAATGACAACAGTTTACCGTCGCGAGCGCAATTCTGTTACACAACTTAAAATACACTTGGTATGTATAACAAAATATCGTCGGTCTGTATTCACGAGCGAAGGTCTTGATTTGATTGAAAAGTCGTTTCGAGAAGTAGCCCAAAAAATGAACTTTCAAGTGCTAGAGTTCAACGGGGAAGCCGATCATGTTCATACGCTGATCGAGTATCCGCCTAAATTGTCGATATCTCAAATAGTTAACGCACTCAAAGGTGTTTCCAGTCGTCGATACGGACAGGCTGGACACAAAAAACCCCACAAAGAAGCATTATGGAGTCCTAGTTATTTTGCTGTTTCTGTTGGGGGTGCGCCTTTAGAAGTTTTGAAAGAGTATATTAGAAATCAAGAAAAGCCGTCCTAGAAGGACGGGGCTTGTATCCCATTTTTCTTGGTCAATTTTGGGATCGAAAAAGTCAATATTAGCGAATAGCCCTTAAGACAGTTGGGTTTGTGGGCCCGACATTGGTAAACTGAGCGGTGTAGAATTATCGATCGAACAGGTAAGCCCGTGCTAGACGAACAAGCTAAAAAGACCATCTTGCGGAAAATCCCTCACGGATTGTACATCTGCGGTGTCAAAGACGGGGAGGAAGTCAACGGTTTCACCGCTAGCTGGGTGATGCAATCTTCCTTTACCCCTCCCTTAGTTGTCAACTGCGTCAAGCAAGACTCCAAATCCCACGCCATGATCAAAGCCAGCGGTGTCTTTGCTTTGAGTTTCCTAGAAGCGGGACAGAAAGAATTAGCCCAGAAATTCTTCAAGCAGCAGCGCCGCGTTGGCAATAAATTTGAGGATGTAGAATTTTATCCGGGCCCGGAAACTGGTTGTCCGATTATCTCGGATTCTCTGGGTTACATCGAGTGCAAAGTTGTCGGGGGTGTGGAACACGGGGATCACACGGTTTATGTGGGAGAAGTTTTGGCAGCCGGCGTCCACCGAGAAGGCAATCCGTTGCTGCTAGAAAGCACCGGTTGGAATTACGGCGGCTAAAGACTTGGCAGTTGCTAGTTTCGCACTCCATCTCAGAAACCGGGTTTCTACGAGTTTTGGCGATGAATAACGAGAAATATTCGTATAAACCCGGTTTCTCGCCCCTGCGCTCAATCTCAGAAACCGGGTTTCTATAAGTTTTTGCGCTAAGTTTGTAGGGTGCGTCGCTTGCTATATCTTGGATAGAACTTGCAGATGTTTGATGGCGACGCACCTTACACTGGATATCGCCCGCGATCGTGTGTACCACATATACATGGAATATGCTGTATACCCAGAAACCCGGTTTCTAGTCTCTGCGTGTAGTTAAGCGGCGTATAATTAATAAAAAATCGGCGACAATTTTGTCGGCATTTTCTTCTGTCAAAATTGGTACGTGTACGAAAATACATTTGGTGCTAAGTTGAGAATCTGCAAGGTGTTTTAAAACCGCATAATATAGGGCTTCGCAAACAAATTTCCCGGCTTTGTGACTGATTTCTGTTGCGGCTAAATCAGCGACTAGCGGTTCGAGATTAACTGCTGTTTTCAGAATGTCGCGATCGCAGCAAGCGCAGGATTCTACGGTTAATTTTTGCCGACTTTCGGCCATGCCACAGCAGATAATAGTATCGGGTTGGAGTTGGTTGATTTCGGCGATCGCCAAATTCGGTGCTTGCTGAAAATCTACTGGCAGTTTCCTCAAAAAAGTCAGGGAATCAGGCAAAGATTTTATCTGGGAAATCTTGGCTAATAAGTCGTCGGAGGAGTTGGATTTCTGATGGGGAAGCCAAGTATCAAATGAGGTCAGCAGGATTTTGGTTGTCATAAATGATGGGGGATTGTTAACTGTTGACTGTTGACTGTTAACTGTTAACAGTTGACTGTTGACTGTTAACAGTTGACTAATGACCAATGACTAATGACTAATGACTAATGACTAATGACTAATGACTAATGATTAATGACTAATGACTAATGACTAATGACTAATGACTAATGACTAATGACTAATGACTAATGACTAATGACTAATGACTAATTGTATGCAATAATACTGATATCGATCATATAAGGCAAGTAAGTCAATGTCTGTCATTGCAGTAGTAGACTATGACATGGGCAATCTGCACTCAGTCTGTAAAGGCTTGGAAAATGTGGGTGCAGTGCCAAAAATTACAGATTCTCCTGCTATAATCGAGCAGGCTGATGCGGTGGTTTTGCCGGGGGTGGGTTCGTTTGACCCGGCAATGCAGAATTTACGATCGCGCAATTTGATAGAACCGATAAAAAGGGCGATCGCCTCTGGAAAACCTTTTTTAGGCATTTGTTTGGGTTTGCAAATTCTGTTTGAAAGTTCCGAAGAAGGCATAGAACCGGGATTGGGCGTTATTGCGGGAAAAGTGCGCCGATTTCGCTCGGAACCGGGTTTGACAATTCCCCACATGGGATGGAATCAATTGCAATTTACTCAGCAGAATTTGCCGCTGTGGCAAAATTTACCGTCTGATCCTTGGGTTTATTTCGTGCATTCTTATTATGTCGATCCTGTTGATTTGGAAGTGCGATCGGCAATTGTGACTCACGGTAGTCAAAACGTGACGGCGGCTATAGCTAAAGATAATCTGATGGCCGTGCAGTTTCACCCGGAAAAGTCTTCGAGTACGGGATTGCAAATGCTGTCAAATTTTGTCAGTCTGGTGAGGGAAAAAGTACCTGCTTAGGTGGCATGAATCTTAAAAAAAACCCGGTAGATTGCCGAAACCGGGTTTGACATTTTTAAAAGTCTTTTTCCTTCTTCTTTCTTCCTGACATCCGTTACATCTGAGATGTTGCACCATTCTCAATTACTTGTTTAGGAACAGGCAAGATGCCTGTTCCACAAGAAAATTTACTCTTTGTGGAACAGGCATCTTGCCTGTTCTTGAGAATGGTGCAAGATGTGAGTTACATCCGTTACATCCGTTACAGAATCCGTTGCCGAACTTCCTTCTTCCTTCTTCCTAAATGACTTTAAGAATCAGTGGCAATCGCCAAATCAAAACCCTGCCGGGACTCGCAACTCGCCCTACACCTTCGCGAGTCAGAGAAGCTTTATTTAATATTTGGCAAGGGACGATCGCAGATTGCAGATGGCTTGACATTTGTACAGGCAGTGGTTCGATGGGTGCAGAAGCTTTGTGTCGTCAAGCCGCGAGTGTCACTGGCATCGAACAGTCGGCGAAAGCTTGTGCGATTATCCGCGAAAACTGGGAGAAAATAGCAGACTCGTCCCAAACATTCCAAATACTGCGGGGAAACGCGACGGCGAAGTTGGCGGCACTAGCGGGGCAGCAGTTCGATCGCATTTACTTCGATCCGCCCTACGCCAGCGACTTGTACGAACCTGTGTTAAACACGATCGCCAGCCAAGAAATGCTAGCACTCCTCGGCGAAATGGCCGTCGAACACAGCCCGGAGCGATCGACACAACCAATTTCCGGCCTAGAAATTTGCCGCCATAAAATATACGGCAATACAGCATTAACCTTCTATACCCGCAGTTGCTGAGAGGCTCAAACCGCAGCAGCGTCACTCCTGCAGGCAAAAAGAAACCGGGTTTCCTGGCGTTGGCGCCCCCGGTACTAAAAGTTTTTCCATTGCGTACAATACAAATTTTTCCGATGAAGTTAAGCTTGGTGCGTAGGTTGTCAAAGCAAGTTGCTTCAGCAATTGACGAAATAAATGGAGTTTAGGCTGAAAATAAAGACTTTCAGTTGTAACATGAACCCAAACTGTGAGTGTGAATATTCCTAAAGGAGTGAATATGGTTCAGACACCTTCGCGCCCTCGTGGCAGCGAGTTTCCGGCTGCTAACTCGGTACAGCCAGTCAAACGCGATACGATTCTGGTGGGAGATAGCCTCCCCCTGCCCAATACCAAACTCTTCGGAACAGACGGCATTCGCGGGAAAGTTGGAGAATTGCTGAATGCACCCCTAGCCCTGCAAGTGGGCTTCTGGGCTGGACAAGTTCTACGGCAAAATTCCCCCAACCAGGGGCCTGTGATTTTGGGGCAAGACAGCAGGAATTCCAGCGATATGCTGGCAATGGCACTGTCAGCGGGTTTGACAGCCGCCGGTTTAGAAGTTTGGAATTTGGGATTGTGTCCCACTCCCTGCGTTGCTTATCTGGCAAGCGTTTCGGAGTCGGTCGGCGGAGTGATGATTTCGGCTTCTCACAATCCCCCAGAAGACAACGGCATTAAATTTTTCGGCTCAAACGGCTCCAAGCTGTCGCAGCAGTTGCAGGAACAAATCGAAGCGGGAATCCGGGGGGCAAAGGTTCCAATTGCTAGCTTGGGTTTGGGACACCACTACCATCGGTCTGAGTTGGTTAAAGATTATGCCACTTCCCTCTGTGATTCGCTGCAACAGATGAATTTGGAGGGAATGCGGATAGTTTTGGATTTGGCTTGGGGGGCGGCCGCGGGTTTGGCGCCGGCGGTGTTCGCGCAAATGGGGGCGGATGTTATCTGTTTGCACGACTCTCCTGATGGCGATCGTATTAATGTTAACTGCGGTTCTACTCATCTCGACAGTTTGCAAGCGGCTGTTTTGGAACACAATGCCGATTTGGGCTTTGCTTTTGACGGCGATGCCGATCGAGTTTTGTGTGTTGACAACCAAGGTCGAACGATTGACGGCGATTACATTCTTTATCTGTGGGGCCGGCAGTTACGCGACTCCGAACAGTTACCATCCAATTTAATTATTTCTACTGTAATGGCTAACCTCGGCTTCGAGCGAGCTTGGGAAGAATTGGGGGGCAAACTAACTAGAACCAACGTCGGAGATCAGTACGTTCACGCTGAAATGCAGCGCACTGGTGCGATGTTGGGCGGCGAACAGTCGGGACACATTCTTTGTCCGCATTACGGTATCAGCGGCGACGGTTTGCTGACGGCTTTGCATTTGGCTTCGCTGGTGCGCCAGTCCGGGGAATCTTTGGCACAATTGGTAAGTGGCAGTTTCCAAACTTATCCGCAGTTGCTGCGGAATATTCGGGTGGACGATCGCGAAAAACGCCTGAAATGGCACGAGTGCGAGGCAATGCAAAGTGCGATCGAACGTGCTACAACAGCAATGGGAGAACAGGGACGGGTTTTGGTTCGCGCTTCTGGCACTGAACCGCTCATGCGAGTTATGGTGGAAGCTGCTAGCGCCGAATTGGCTAATTTCTGGACTGAAAATTTAGTTTTAGCCGTTCAGCAACACATAGCCATCTGATGGAAAGGGGGAATTCCTAAAACTTTTGAGTTTTGAGTTTTGAGTTTTGAGTTGAAATCTTTTAATTCAAAATTCATAAATCAAAATTTCTAACTATTAATTTCGAGTTTTAATCAACTTCTCCAAAAATAACGAGGGGGGCAGGTATCCTGCCTACCCTTAACTTTATTTTCACTCAATTGTGTGATGATGATTTCTGTTGTGATACCCACCTACAACCGCGAGCAACCTCTGCGAGAGACATTGGCTGATGCGATTGGGCAAAATTACCCGAATTTTGAAGTGCTGGTAATCGATCAAACTCGCACCCACGAATCAGAAACTCAAGTTTATTTAGAGGAATTGGCAAATGCTGGCAAAATTCGCTGGTTTAGAGTAGATTGGGCGAGTTTGCCGGCTGCTCGAAATTATGCAGTGCGGCGCGCAGTGGGAGAGATTATTTTATTTATTGATGATGATGTACAATTGCCAGATGGTTTTTTGGCTGCTCACGCTGACAACTATTTAGAAAAACCCGATGTGGGATGTGTGGCGGGCAGGGTTTTTGACAGAATGAAACTGGATAATTCTGGAGGCGATTTGGCGATCGAATATTTGCCCTCAGAAGCTATGGATGCGGGCATTGCCTGGTATTTTATCGATTTGGTGCATACAGTAAAACCGCAGCAGGTGCTCTCGGCTAGAGGCTGCAATATGTCATTTCGTCGGCAGGTTTTTGCCGAGTGCGGGCTGAGGTTTGACGAGCGGTTTGCAGGGAGTGCGGTGCGGGAGGAGTCGGATTTTTGTTTGAGATTGCGATCGACTGGCATGAAAATTTGGTACGATCCCAATGCGTGTTTAGTTCACTTGGGGGAAGAGAGCGGGGGCTGTCACGATGTCAGCACGCGATCGATCGAGTATCAAGTCACATTTTATCACAACCATTTCCTCATGGGATTGAAAAATTTAACAGCCTTTCAATGCCTGCGATTTTTTGCCAAACTGTTTGACTGCCACGTTTGGGGAAATCCACCTTGTTATAAAAGCCACTCGCCCATTAAAATTATAACTAGATTTGCTTTTTATATCCTGGGTTTTCTCAGTGCTATAAATACACTAATTCAATCTCTGTGGAATGATGGACAAACTTACACCCATCAAGACAAGATTAACGCTCAATAATTCCCAATTCCCCATTCCCAATTCCCCATGCCCAATGCCCCATTCCCAATGCCCAATGCCCCATTCCCAATGCCCAATGCCCCATGCCCCATTCCCCATTCCCCATTCCCAATAAATGAGAATTCTCGTGGCTAGTCACACCTATATTGTGGACATTAATCGGGAAAAATTCAAGATATTAGCCAACCTAGAACCCGATATTGAAGTAACAGTTGTAGTGCCGCAGCGTTGGAAACCGGGAGGCGTACAAAATAAAATTATAGAAACGCAATTTTATGAAAAAGGCTCATTTAAAGTAGTCCCCGTCTCCAACTTTAGTCAAAACAATCAAGGGTTGCTAACTTTTGGTATAGATTTAATTGAAGTTCTGCAAAAAATTAAACCGCAGATAATTCAAGTTGAACAAGGTGCAAAATCTCTTGCTTGCGCTCAGTTAATCTTACTCAATAAACTCCTAAAACTGCAAGCAAAAAATATATTATTTACTTGGTGGAATCTGCCTTATCAATTGAATTGGCCCGTTTCAGTCTTAGAAAATTACAATCTTCAGCACACCGACGGAATTATTGCAGGCAACCTAGATGGAGCTAAAATTTTGCGGCAGCGGGGCTATCAAGGTGCGGTAAAAGTAATGCCACAACTCGGCGTAGATGAAACTTTGTTTCGCCCCACTGGTAAAGACGCTGATTTATCGCGCAGCTTTGGCATTAAACCGACCGATTTTGTGGTAGGATTTGTAGGTCGATTTGTCGAAGAAAAAGGATTGTTGACTTTAGCTGAAGCCTTGGCAGGGTTGAAAAAAAGCTCTTGGAAGTGGCTGTTAGTAGGACAAGGAAAATTGCGGAAGCACCTCGCCGAAAAATGTATTGAAGGGGGAATCAGCGACCGAATAATCTGGGTAGAAAGCGTTTCCCACGAAGAAATTCCCCCTTACATTAACTTAATGAACTGTTTGGTATTGCCCTCGCAAACCAGCTATAAATTCAAAACTCTGACCACGGTGGGCTGGAAAGAACAATTCGGTCACGTTTTAATTGAAGCGATGGCCTGTCACATTCCGGTTATTGGTTCCGACTGCGGGGAAATTCCCCACGTCATCGGCGATGCGGGGTTATTATTCCCAGAAGGAAATGCAGGGGTTTTGCGAGAGTGTTTGCAGAAATTGATGGAGCGGCGGGAGTTGGCGGCCGATTTGGGCGATCGGGGTTATCATAGAGCGATGAGCAATTATACAAATAAAGCTTTAGCTGAGCAGTTATTGGACTTCTACAAAGAATTGTTGTAACTTTTAGCAGTATAATGCAAGTGTTAAATAAAAACTGTAGTAAATGTCTATTCCTTCCGAGATACGCTCTTTGGTTGACGAACTCTACCAGGTACTAGACGATAGCGATCGCCAAGCAACGCAGGGACTTTTTGCACTTAGAAGAGCAATGTCTCTTTTTCCCCAGAATGAAATACTGATGCAATACTTTTCTTCGATCAGTAATTTTCAATTCTGCGTATCAGGTGTTCGCTTACAAGCAGAGCACATTGTGGGCAATGTATTGATGGCTGGTGTGCCCGATGAAGATGTTCAAAAAGCAGGAGATTATTTAGCAGCCTTGCTACATATGGCTCCTGAATCGAAAATTATGATAGACAAAGTAGTTGAGAGATTAGAAGCATTGCCATGAAACAATTACCAGATGAAAGCCAACTCCTGGAAATCCTGGAAATTGTGAAAGCCGCGGAAGCAAAAGCCAGTGAAATGTATGAATTTTCCAAGACAATGGCTCACAATACCCAAATTACAGCAACAAAGAGAGAGGAAGCTGAACAGCTAGACGGGCAGCCTTTTGCAGATAATTAAATTTGTAAGGGGAGATGTTGGTAAGCTGTTGCACATTTAAACTGTGATACAATCATTACCCTTATTTTTGATTTTGCGACCCCATTTAATTATTAATT
>NZ_JAUBTT010000084.1:28929-37770 GCF_036705125.1 Microcoleus sp. B7-D4 | reverse complement strand
GTCTCTTTTTATGCAAGCTTTGCTTTTTTCTCTCCGTAATTTCCGATTGTGACAGTTGAGGGTGCGGAATGTGGGTTTGAATGGTAAAACTGGCGATCTCACGCATATTGACCGTTATGAGGTGACTGTGAAACTAGATTCGCGAGGAGACGAGAGATTGATGTGGCCCTATGTTGATGTTTGGTGGCAGGATATTAAGGCTGCTAGCGAACAGAAATCGCAGTAATTTATATCGTTTCCGCTGGCATCGGAATAATAAAATCGAGTCAACACTTAACACTCAACCATTCAGTTTTTCGACCCAGAGTCAACAGTCAACAGTCAACAGTCAACAGCCAACAGTCAACAGTCAACAGTCAACAGTCATTAGTCAACAGTCAACAGTCATGATGAGTGCAACCGGAATTGATATCAGTCACTATTTAAAGCTGGTGCTGTTCCTTCCACAGGTCGAATAATGACCGGTTTATTAGTAGATCGTTGCTGAAAAAGTGCCTTGAGTGCCAAGTCAAGACTTTCTGCCATGACGATGCGGTTTTCGTAGGCAGCAATAACTCTGATTAAAGTTGGCAAGCTATTGCGTTCGGCTTCTAAGTAAAGAGGTTCCACATACAGTAAAGATTGTTCAATGGGAATTACTAATAAGTTTCCTTGAATGGCTTTGGAACCCTGGCGATTCCAGAGAGATATTTGTTCGGAAATAACCGGATCTTGGTTAATTAAAGCTTCTATTTGTTCCGGGCCGTAAACTAATCGCTGTTTGGGGAACAGATACAGCAGCAATTTTCCGTACTCGCTACCATCCGATCGCCCTGCAATCCAAGCAATTAAATTGTTACGACTTACTGGTGTAAATGGCAGCAGCAAAATAAATTCTTCGGCTTTTTCAGTTGGCAGCTTCATAATCAAATAATAGGGTGATACGGGCTGCTGTTCGCTGCCATAAATTTCATTGGGAACTCGCCACAAATCCTCCCGATTGTAAAATACTTGCGGGTCTTCCATATGATAAGTTAGCAAGCGTTCTGATTGAATGCTCAGCAAATCTACAGGATATCTGATATGTTTGCGGAGAGCCGGAGGCATTTTGTCAAGGGGTTTGAATAGTCCGGGAAAGATAGCCATCCAACTGTTAATAATCGGATCGGAGGGATTGGCAACGTAGAAGTCAACAGACCCGTTGTAGGCATCAATCACTACTTTAACGGAGTTGCGGATGTAGTTAAACTCATGATTGCCGGGGTCAGAATACGGATAGCGATCGCTCGCTGTATAGGCATCGATAATCCAGTAAAGATAGTTGGGAGATTTATCAGTGGCCGAGGGTGAAGGTTTAATCTCGTTGCCATTTTCATCTTTTTCTTTTTCTATATCATCATTGCTAAGATTGGCGTTCGCTACTACTAAATACGGGTCAGAATCGTAGCGCAAAAAAGGAGCTATAGCCCGGACTCTTTTATTAATATTTCGACGGTACAGCAATTTAGTTTCTGGCGTAAAATTGCGCGTCAGTGCCATTTGCCAATTTTTGAGATAATTAGCAAACAGCCAGCGCCGCCACATAGAACCGATCGCAATTCCGCCCCTACCGCTGTAAGTATTGTAAACATTGTCTTCGCCGCTGGGATAGTCGAATTCTTTGACTTTTGTGGGCGCCATCGCTTCTGTATCGGTGATTTCGCCGTAGTAAATTCGCGGGTAGCCGATCGGAATACTGGCCCGAATTCGATCGCTGGTTACTTCCAAAGCCGTCTCCCCTTCCTGGGCTGCAACTCCAATATCTTTGACGAAATAATCGGGTAAACCGCCGACACCGACTGTATTTACCGGAGAAAGAGTAAAGCCGTAACCGTGAGTGTAAATCAGGTGTTTGTTCACCCAAGTTTGAGCTTCGGGGGCAACTGCCGTGTAATCTAATTCCCGCGCTGCCAGAAACACTTGTTGGCTTTCAGAATCTCCCTTTTTTGCTTTTTCATTTTTGATTGTGTAGCGCTCTATATCGGCATCAGGAAATGTATAATAGGGTCTAATTTGCTGTAACTGTCGGGTGGTTTGCAGCAGCGGCTGCTTGTCCCACAGCCGGATGTTGCTAATAGTAAGTTTATTTTTTTCTAAGTCGGCATAAGTAAGTTTTCCGGCGGGATCGAAAGTTTTTATTTCTATATTGTTGAGGTCAAAGGCTTCTTGAGTAAAGGCAATACTGCGCTTAATGTAGGGCTTTTCCCTTGCTAATTCGTTAGGTTTAACTAGGAGTTGCTGCACAATTGTTGGCAGCAGCCAAGTTCCCAACAAGCTTAAAGTTAGCCACGCTATAATAATCTTTTTTATGAGTTCATGTTTTATTTTGAATGGGTAAACTTGCCACAGCATCAAAACGGCGATCGCCCCCGCCAAAAAACTCAAAAATCCATACCAGGGCAGCCGTACCGTTACGTCAGCATAATTCGCCCCGTAAGTAACGTCTCCCCGCGAATACAGCAATGCGTAGCGCCCCAGCCAGTAGCGGAATGCAACAGCTAGCATGGAAGCTGCACCCAACCCGTACAAGTGCCGCTGCTGCGATCGAGAAAACCCCCAAAATCTCCCTTGACTCAGACTATTTCCCGATAGCAAATATGTTAAAGCACAAGATACTAAACTGTACAAAAATACAACTGTCAGCCCGAATCCTAGCAAATCTAAGATTGGCAAAATAAATACATAAAAGCTAATATTTTGATGGAAAAGAGGGTCGGTTGTGTTAAAATTAATAGGGTGAAAATATTGCAAAACATTTGTCCAGCGACTGGTGGCAATCAGCCCGATCGCCAAACTGAGAAAAAGGGCGATCGCCCGCAGCCAAAAATCAGGCTTAATTACCACAGCTAACATTGTCCCCAGCAGCAAGCCTAACTGCCACCAGCGAGAAAATAGCTGCACCGCCCCATGCTGGATTGACTCAATTCCCAACTGCACGGGCGGTGCAGGTAAATTGTCAGCTATACCGAAATAGGCGATACTGCTTGCAGCTAACAGCCCGCAGTAAATTGATGTCAAAGCTGCGATCGAACTCAATCCGAATACCGCCAACAGCAGCCAGGAAAAGGTTATTTGGGATTTAGCAACAGGTAATTCGTAATTCTTCCCAGTTTTGTTCGCCTTCAGTGAAGCGAATAGCGCCTCCGCAACCGGCGATTTCATTTCCTCTACGGGATGTTGGAGGCGGCGGGCTAAAGCCAAATTTCCCAGCAAAAAGACAGAAGAAACAGCAATTGCGATCGTCCCCAGCAACCCTTGAGTTTTCAGCTTTAACAGAAAAACCTGAAGATATCCAACTTCCTGAAACCAGAGAATTTCTGCCGAAATGCGGGAGGCAAACTCAACAACCAGCCCTAGCCCCGCAATCAGTAGGATTATTTGATAAATTCGCCTATTAGTCATTAGTTATTAGTCATTAGTTATTGGTGGAATGATAACTGATATCAGGTTCGAGCAATTTACCCTCCCGAATGATGCTTTTGCCGCAAGGGTTGGAGGCATTTTTATTCATGGTAATTTACCGGACATAATATGACTCCTGCTTTCGGGTCAACTGACTAATGACTAATGACCAATGACTAATGACAAACTAGCTGTACTGCTGATTGACATCCACATCCAAATTAAACAGTGTTTGCAAAGTTTGCATCGCTTGCCGCCGCGCCTCAATATCCTGCTGAGCGCGCAACTGTACCATCGGATCGTGCAAAATCTTATTCACAATCCCCCTGGTTAAAGATTCAATCACATCTTGATGTTTCTCCGAAAATTCCGAACCCAGACGCGATAAAGCTTTTTCTAACTCTTGTTCCCGAATCAATTCTATCTTATCCCGCAAACAGCTAATAGTAGGAACAGTTTCCAGACTGCGCCACCAGAGATCAAAAGCCTCTACTTCCTGTTCCAGCAAGCCCTGAGCTTCCATTGCCATTTTGCGGCGGCTTTCGTGGTTTTGAGCTACCACTGCTTTCAAGTCGTCTACATTAAACGATCGCACATTAGCGAGTTCGTTCGCATCTGAGTCAATGTTGCGTGGCACAGAAATATCCACCAACATCAAAGGGCGATTCGGGTCTAAAACCGCTTCCAATTTAGCTTTATTTAACAGCGGATCGGTAGCTGCCGTACTGGTAAAAACCAAATCAGAAGCGGCAATTACCTGCATCATTTCCGAGAGCTGATACAGGTGCAATTGAGCATCTTTAAACTGACCGGCCAACTCCAGCGCGCCCCGCACAGAGCGGTTAACGATCGAAATATTGCTAGCTCCTTTTGAGAGCAAATGCTGTACCAAAAGCCGCGACATTTTGCCAGCACCGATAATCGCAATTTTGCTGCTTGCTAAATGCTGACCCTTCATTTGAGCCAATTCTGCCGCCGCCGAACTAATCGAAACTGCACCGGTACCGATGCTAGTTTCCGTGCGAACTCGCTTCCCTGCTGTGAGAGCTTGCTTGAACAAGCGCTCTAAAATTCTGCCTACACCTTTGTACTGCTGAGCGAGTTTGTGAGTTTGTTTTACCTGAGCCAAAATTTGTCCTTCTCCGAGCACCAAACTGTCGAGGCCAGAAGCCACTCGCATCAAGTGCATCACCGCATCTTCGTGCAGCAAAATAAACAGGTGAGGGCGCAAAGACTGCACATAAACTTTACTGCATTCTGAAAGGAACTGAATAACCTCTCGCACTCCCGGCTCCGATTCGCTGGTAACAATATAAATCTCTAAGCGGTTGCAAGTGCTGAGGATGGCAACCTCTTGAATGTGCGGGTAGCCGCGCAATTGGGCGATCGCGGCTTCAACTTTCTGTTCTGGAATGCTCAGTTTTTCGCGAACTTCTACCGGCGCTGTTTTGTGGCTGAGACCTACGACTGCAATATTCATATCTGTGATTTGTCACTATTTCTTTCTTAGTTGTTAACAGTCACCTGTTATTAGTTCTTAGTTTATCGCTAATTGCTAATCATCGGTGACTGTTAACATTTAACTGTTAATTGTTAACATTTAACTGTTAACCCCTAACTAATCACTAATTCAATTGCAAAGATTTCGGCTGGTCAAACATATGGATTGTATCCACAAACCGAGCAGTTTTCGACTGAGAAGAAATTACCAAACTTTCAGTGCGAGCGCCGCCGCCAAAGAAGCGAACTCCATTCATCAGCGTTCCGGGAGTAATCCCGCAAGCTGCAAACAGAACTGTTTCTCCAGATGCCAGCTCTTCAGCATTGTAAATCTTGTCTGGGTCTGTGATGCCCATGTCTTTCAGGCGGGCGATATTGCTCTCTTTGCTTTCACCGATCAAACCAGTTTTTACAACAGCCGGATCGTAAATTAACTGCCCTTGGAAGTGACCGCCCAAGCAGCGCATTGCTGCTGCGGAAATCACACCTTCCGGTGCTGCACCAATACCCATAAGTGCGTGGATGTTGGAACCAGAAAACGCGCAAGAAATTGCTGCCGAAACGTCGCCGTCGCTGATCAGCCGAACTCTTGCACCCGCTGCCCGAATTTCATTAATTAAATCTTTGTGTCGGGGGCGATCCATGACCACCACCACCAAATCTTCAACACCGCGGCCGAGACAATCAGAGATAATTTTGAGGTTTTGAGTCGGCGTTTTGCGAATATCTACATGATTCTTAGCAGCCGCCGGAGCAGCCAATTTGTTCATGTAGAAATCCGGTGCCGCAAACAAACCACCTTTTTCAGAAATTGCCAAAACTGCCATCGAACCGTTTTGACCGTAAGCCACCAGGTTAGTACCTTCGCAGGGGTCAACAGCGATGTCAATTTCGATCAATTCATCTAGGTTGCAGACATCTTTGGCATCTTCGCGGGTACAAATACCTACTTGTTCCCCGATGTAAAGCATCGGTGCGTCATCGCGCTCGCCTTCGCCGATCACGATGCGGCCGCGCATATGAATTTTGTTCATGCGCTCCCGCATGGCTTCTACAGCCACTCTGTCAGCTTCATCTTTTTCGCCTTTGCCCATCAAGCGAGCGGAGGCGATGGCTGCCTGCTCAACTACTTCGATGATCTCTAAACCGATTACATTGTCCACGAACTAGATCCTCCCAACTGCTGATGCGTGCCTTGTGCTATTTTGCACTCCCAGCCATCAAGTTTATCAGAGGCGGGGATCTGTGCGAGCGCAAGCAGTTGGTTAGTTTGTGTTAACTTTTGCTTCTTTGAGACTGGGGCTGGAAAATCTGAGTCCCACAAGCTCAAAGATCGATCGCCCCAATACTTCACTCTTGCTTGGAGGATCGCACGCTAGCCCCGTCTGAGGGCTAAATCGCGGAGTCCAGAGGCTCATGGGCAGCGAGCGGCTGTTTCAGGCAACTTGTCATCGCGAGTGCCGTTAAAGGTTTTATGATTAGTTTGCGATCGCACGATTTCTCAGAAACCTGGTTGCTAACCCGGAATTTATCGTTACTAAACCCAAAATTTTGGTAGAAACCGGGTTTGTGAGGGTAAGTCCTAATGATGATCGCAAATCAAATGGACAGCCCCAAATCGGGACGCAGTAGACTTTATCAGCGGGAAGGAATAAACAATGATGATGAAAGCCCAAGACATTATGACCACAGATGTTGTTACCATTCGCGGTTCAGCAACGGTAGCTGAAGCGGTGGCGATGATGAACGATTTGTGTTTGCGCGCGTTGATTGTGGAACGTCGCCACGAACAAGATGCCTATGGCATTGTGACAGAAACGGATATTGTCTATAAAGTAGCAGCCTACGGAGTAGACCCGAAAAAAGTCCGCGTCTTCGAGATTATGACCAAACCTTGCATTACGGTCAATCCCGACTTGGGCGTGGAATACGTGGCGAGGTTGTTCGCCAATACCCGCATCCGCCGGGCGCCGGTGATTAAGGACGAGCTAGTGGGCATTATTTCGGTCACGGATATATTGACAAAAAGCGATTTTCTTGAGAAGCCGAAGAGTGTTTTATTTGAGGAACAAATCGAACAGGCGATCGCGGATGCCAGAACTATCTGTGCCGAAAAAGGCGCTACCTCTAGAGAGTGCGCGGTAGCGTGGGATATTGTAGAAGAAATGCAGGCAGAGGCTTCTCACCAGCGATCGATGAAGCTTGAAAAAACGGCTTTTGACGAGTATTGCGAGGAAAATCCCGAGGCTGCTGAAGCGCGGATGTACGATAGCTAATTTAGTTATTAGTCATTAGCCATTAGTTATTAGTTATCAACTCTTATTTAGGGATTGATAACTAATAGCTAACGATCGGAAATAGCTTTTTTTCTTCGAGATTCACGAAAAACAAAAAGATTAAGTGTTTGGCCCAGGCATACAAAACACGTTCAGCTTGTTCCCCTCAATATCCCGAAAATATCCCGCATAAAACCCCGGCAACACGCCTCTTGGCCCTGCCGCTCCTTCATCCTTAGCCCCAAGTTCGATCGCTTTGTTATAAACTAAGTTGACTTTTTCGGGACTGTCAACTTTAAGAGCTATCATTACTCCATTGCCAACAGTTGCTGTGTTACCATCATAGGGTTTTGTAATAGCAAGTGCTGGTAGATCTGGAGAAAGACCCCATGCGATAAATTGGTCGAATTCTATGAATCGTCGAGCGCCAATTTCAGCAAGCAAAGCATCATAAAACTTGGCTGCACTTTCAATATCGTTGGTACCTAGTGTAACGTATCCGATCATATTTTTTGTCTTCTAACTGATGTTAAGGTTTAAAAAATGTTTGAGCAAATAACAACTGAGTTAAACTGATCTTGAGAAAACCCAAGCTACAACTCAAACATCATTTTACATCATAACTCAAACTATCGCGGTTTTGTCCGCTGCAATGATTTATTGCCGATCGCTAATACATTCGGGAGTGTCTCTACTTGGACTGTTGACGATCGCACTTACGGCCTTTGCTTTCATCGCTTCGGAAGCATAGGGTTTTAACAAGGGCAAAACTTCCTGAGCATTTTTAACAGCAGGATCTAGCCACTGTTCCCAATCGCTGTCGGGGAGAATCACTGGCATTCGATCGTGCATCGGGTGGACTGTTTCGTTAGCAGCGGTAGTAACTATAGTGCAAGATACAATGTTTTCTTTTTCAGGAGATTCCCAATTTTCCCACAAACCGGCAAAAGCAAAAGGTTCGCCGTCTGCCTTTTGAAAATAGTAAGGCTGTTTGTTCTTTCCCTGCTGTTGCCATTCGTAGAAACCGTCAGCGACTATCAAACATCGCCTGTGCTTGATGGCGCTGCGAAAAGCAGGTTTTTCGGCTACAGTTTCCGATCGCGCGTTAATCATCTTGCTGCCTATTTTCATGTCTTTTGCCCAACTTGGAATCAGCCCCCAGCGCATAAATTGAAAATGTCGCTGCATTTTTTCTGGTTCAACTGTTACTGTGGCAACTGATTGAGTTGGGGCGATATTGTATCGCGGTTTGATATCGGGAACTCCCGACAGTTTGAAGAATTCGGCGATGATTTGACCTGAAGTAGTTAAAGTGAATCTTCCGCACATAATTTTATAGTTGTATTAACGCGGTTTTTACCGATTCCGGCAGTTCGACAGTCGGGTAATCCGGCAGTCCGGCAGGGGTTTAAACCCCTGCCTCAAAGCTAAAGTCGGTTTAAACCGACTGGAAATATGATCTCTATATCTATCTATTTTAGTCCTCTTTTAGAGGACTTTAGCTATGAGACAGGGGTTTTTAACCCCTGTCGGATTGTCGGACTAAACCGGGCGGGACACCCCACAACAAAATTCATTCTTTGTGGAACAGGCATCTTGCCTGTTCTTGCGGGACACCCCACAACAAAATTCATTCTTTGTGGAA